>DASZCB010000493.1:0-2532 GCA_035943575.1 Rhodanobacter sp.
TTTCGCGGCTATCAGGGGAGCTTAGCTGTTGCGGTGACGAGGCTGAAACCACGCGCCCGCGATCTACATCAGTGCGCGCTCAGTGCGCGCGGCCGATCCCGGAGTCGTCGCCCTGCTCCAGCGCCGGCGCCGCGCCGGCCACGGCCAGCAGCGACTGCGCATAGCTGTCCTCGATGCTGACAGTGGAGACCTCGTCCCACGTGAAGAACGATGCCTCGCGCATCCACTCCGCGTCGGGGCTGAGCTCCTGCATGTGGAAGCCGTCTTCCTCGACGCTGACCAGCCGGCCGATGTAGCAGACCTCGGCTTCGTCCTCGCTGTCCACGTGCACGCCGATCACCGGAGCCTGCGCGCCGGCGGCCTGGATCACTTCGCGGATATTGTCCAGCGGAAAGCCGCGTGGCGGACGCGGCAGGATGTGCTTCAGCGCCAACGCCTTCTCGAAGAACACGTGGTGCTTGTCCGGTGCTTCCAGCTCGGAGACGTCGCGATGGCGCATCACGTACATGCCGTCGTAGGTAATGCCGTCGCCGACCACCCACAGCAGGAAGAATTCGCGCCCGACGCCGCCCACGTAACCGCAGAAGCTGCCGTGCTCGAGATCCTCACGCCACAGTCGCACCAGCGTCTGTGTCTGCTGTGCTTCGCGCAGTTGGGCGCGCTGGCCGGTATTTTTCAGTTCAATGATGTTGCTCACGATATCCATTTTAACAGATGGGGCTGTCCTGCTTGTTAGGACTATCGAAACTAGAGGATGTAACGGCTGAGATCTTCGTTCTGCACCAGACTGCTGAGCGTTTTATCTACATGATCGGCGTCGATCTTGTAGTTTTCGCCGGACTTGTCTGCGGCCTCGTAGGAAATTTTTTCCAGCAACCGCTCCATCACCGTATGCAGCCGGCGTGCGCCGATGTTCTCGGTGCGCTCGTTCACCTGGAACGCCACCTCAGCCAGTCGGTCGATGCCGCTGTCGGCGAACTCCAGGCCCACGCCTTCGGTTGCGAGCAGTGCCGTGTACTGCTTGGTCAGCGCGTTGTGCGGCTCGCGCAGGATGCGTTTGAAGTCGTCCACGCTGAGCGCGGACAGCTCGACGCGGATCGGCAGGCGGCCCTGCAGTTCCGGGATCAGATCGGATGGTTTCGCGAGCGAGAACGCGCCTGAGGCGATGAACAGCATGTGGTCGGTCTTGATCGGGCCGTACTTGGTGGAGACGGTGGAGCCTTCGACCAGCGGCAGCAGATCGCGCTGCACACCCTCGCGGCTGACCCCGGCATGGCCGTGATCACCGCGCTGCGCCACCTTGTCGATCTCGTCGATGAACACGATGCCGTTCTGCTCGGCCGCCTCCATCGCCTGCGCGCGGATCTCGTCGTCGTTGAGCAGCTTGCCCGCTTCCTCGTCGATCAACAGCGGCCGCGCCAGCTTGATCGCCAGTTTGCGCTGCTGCGTCTTGGCGCCACCGATGTTCTGGAACATCTGGCGCAGCTGCTGGCCCATCTCTTCCATGCCCGGTGGCGACATGATCTCCACGCCCATGTTCAGGGTGAAGTCCAGCTCGATCTCGCGTTCGTCCAGTACACCTTCGCGCAGCTGCTTGCGCAACTTCTGGCGGGTGTCGCTGTGCTCGGTGCTGGCCGGTGTCGCGTCGTGGCTCCAGTCGGTCGGCGCTGTCTGCCGGCGCGGCAGCAAGGCATCGAGGATGCGATCCTCGGCGCGATCCTCGGCCTGCGTGCGCACGCGTTTGACCGCCTGCTCGCGCGTCAGCTTGTACGCCACGTCGGCGAGGTCGCGGATGATCGATTCCACATCCTTGCCGACATAACCGACCTCGGTGAACTTGGTCGCCTCGACTTTCACGAACGGCGCGTTCGCCAGCGTGGCGAGGCGGCGCGCGATCTCGGTCTTGCCCACGCCGGTGGGGCCGATCATCAAGATGTTCTTCGGCGTCACTTCATCGCGCATGCCCGGTTCCAGTTGCATGCGCCGCCAGCGGCTGCGCAGCGCCACCGCCACGGCGCGCTTGGCGTCGTGCTGGCCGATGATGTAACGATCGAGTTCGTTGACGATTTCGCGGGGAGTGAGTTCGGACATGGAGTCACCGGGGAGATTCGTGCGTGGGAAAGCGCAGCGGAGTGTGCGATCAAGCCATGGCGCGCGGCGCCTACAGCTCTTCGATCGACACGTTGTGATTGGTGTAGATGCAGATGTCGCCGGCGATCTTCAACGCCTTCTCGACGATGGTGCGCGCATCCAGTTCGGTGTTTTCGAGCAGCGCCATCGCCGCGGACTGCGCGAATGGGCCGCCGGAACCGATCGCGATCAGGCCGTATTCGGGTTCCACCACGTCGCCGTTGCCGGAGATCAGTAGCGAGGTCTCCTTGTCGGCCACCGCAAGCATCGCCTCAAGCCGACCGAAGCGACGGTCGGTGCGCCATTCCTTGGCCATCTCGACCGCGGCGCGGGTGAGGTTGTTGTTGTGCTTTTCCAGCTTCTGCTCGAACAGTTCGAACAAGGTGAAAGCATCGGCGGTAG
>DASZCB010000494.1:0-1818 GCA_035943575.1 Rhodanobacter sp.
TCCTTTCCGGCCAAAGCCGGACCCCAATGCCCACGCCGATCCGAAGTCGGATACCGAACCAGCGGCCGGGCCCGAATCCCAGCCTGCCCCAACTCGCCCGACGACAAAAGAAGTCAAGACGCCGTGAGCGATTCGACGGCGAGTCTGCGCCGAAAAATCGACAGCGCGGGGGATCTCCAGTCGGTGGTTCGCACCATGAAGGCCATGGCCGCTTCGAGCATCAGCCAATACGAGAATTCCGTGCGCGCTCTGGGCGACTATTATCGGACCATCGAGCTTGGCCTCGGTGCCTGCATTCGCGAGAGTGAGCTGAGCAGCTCCGTTGTGGAGCGGAACGCATCGACCCAAGCGAAGGCGGTCAGCGCAATCGTTTTCGGATCCGATCAGGGACTGGTTGGGCGGTTTAACGACGCGGTCGCCGATCATACGATCAAGATTCTTGCGTCTTTACACGGCAAAGCCAAGGTCTGGGCGGTCGGCGAACGCGTCCGCGCGCGATTGGCGGATGCCAACGTGCAGTTGGCCGGGCTCTTCGACGTGCCGAACTCCGTCCAGGCCATCACGCCACTCGTCCGGCAGATACAATTGGAAGGTGAAGCGCATCGGGGTGAAGACGACGATCTATGGGTGTTCCATAACCGCCCGTTGCCGGGCGCGCAGTACGAGCCCGTCGGGAGGCGCCTGCTGCCTCTCGACGCGAGCTGGCGCCAGGGACTGGTCAAGCTTCGTTGGCCGACCGGAAGTCGGCCGGAGATCATGGGGGGCACCACCGCGACGGTGCGTGCCCTTGTTCGCGAATATCTATTCATCTCACTCTTCCGCGCTTGCGCCGAATCCCTGGCGAGCGAGAATACAAGCCGCTTGGCGGCCATGGAACGCGCTGACAAGAATATCAATGAGCTTTTGGAACAGCTCCATGGCAGTTTCCATCGGCTGCGCCAGGCCGGCATCGACGAAGAGCTTTTCGACGTGGTCTCCGGCTTTGAAGCGCTTGTCGGATCACAGGAGCAATAACAACAATCTGAGTTTTGCCAAGCAATGGATCAGCCTGCAGGTAGGTGTCATGCACTTCCGATGTGTTGGTATGGTCGCGCGCGTGATCTAATAACTTATTGAGAATGCTATATTAATGTGGTCAATATTGGTCCTGCCGGGCCCACCACATTACTTTCGACCACAAACATCCAGTGTTTGTGCGTCGTTTGCAGCGTCACATCTATCTTTTGGCATTTATGCACCCCCTAGCAGGTGTGCCGTTGTCATATACGCAACGAATAGGGAGGCCTTTTAGCCTCGGCGAATTCTACTACCGCAGGTGCCCAGTAATGGCCGTTCTTAGAGGTATAGGGTAAGTACTTTCGAAAGGGCTCGGGGTTTCTGCCATCCTTGTGGTCGTCAATGCCCTCCAGGGTGATGAAGCAATCGCTGTAGGTCATGGCGCGACCCTCTCTTCGGTTTCGGATCCACCTCTTCCTTCCAGCAATCGGGCAATCTTGCCTGCAGCTCGGTCAGCAACCTCCCGGACTGGTTCTCGGGCCAAGTGAGCATAGCGCTGGGTGGTAGCGGTCTGCCGATGTCCGAGGATGGCCCCGACGATATAGAGGCTATCGCCTCCGGAAACGGCCGTAGAGGCAAATGCGTGCCTAAGATCGTGGATGCGAACGTCCCCTAGACCTGCCAAGTCTCGAATGCGCTGCCATGGCTTCTGGATCCCCGTGAAATACGTTCCCGCCCTAATGCCAGGTAGGACGAAAGCGTTATCCGGATATTCCCCTTGCACCTTAGCCTCAAGGTCTCTCAAGCGCGCCAAAGCCTGTT
>DASZCB010000495.1:0-1753 GCA_035943575.1 Rhodanobacter sp.
AACAGGCTCAGATCGAATACCACGCGGTCGGCCCGTTTGATCCGCAGGCCGGGCTGGTGAAGAAGAACGCGCCGGCCAAGCCCAGCTACACCGATATTTTCGGCGACTGGCTGTGCGATCAGGCCGCTGCCGACGAGCGACTGCTGGCGATCACTCCGGCGATGCGCGAAGGCTCCGGGCTGGTGCGCTTCTCGAAGGAATACCCGCAACGCTATTTCGACGTGGCGATCGCCGAGCAGCACGCCGTGACGCTGGCTGCCGGCATGGCCTGCGAAGGCGCCAAGCCCGTCGTGGCGATCTACTCCACCTTCCTGCAGCGCGCCTACGATCAGGCGATCCACGACGTGGCACTGCAGAATCTAGACGTCACCTTCGCGATCGACCGCGCCGGCGTGGTCGGCCCGGATGGCGCGACGCACTCGGGCAGCTTCGATCTGACGTTCCTGCGCTGCCTGCCGAACATGCTGATCATGGCGCCGTCCGACGAGAACGAGTGCCGCATGATGCTGAGCACCGGCTTCCAGCATTGCGGTCCGGCGGCCATCCGCTATCCGCGTGGCAGCGGCCCCGGCGCCGCTATCCACCAGCAGCTCGACACGCTGCCGATCGGCAAGGCCGAGCTGCGCCGGCGCGGCCGCGGCCTCGCCTTGCTCAGCTTCGGCGCGATGCTGGTGCCGGCCGCCACGATCGCCGCCGAACTCGATGCCACCCTGGTCAACATGCGCTTCGTCAAGCCGCTGGATGAGGCGCTGATTGTGGAGCTGGCAAAAACCCACGACGCTTTCGTCACCCTGGAAGACAACGCGATCGCCGGCGGCGCCGGCTCGGCCGTGGCCGAATGCCTGTCCGCGCACGGCATCACTCTGCCGATTCTGCATCTCGGCCTTCCAGACGTCTATCTGGAACACGGCAGCCGTGAAGAAGTGCTGAGCATGGCCGGCCTCGACCTGTCCGGCATCCGCCACGCCATCCATGCGCGCTTTCCGCAATTGAATGCCACCAACGTGGCTAACGCCGGCTGAAGCCGATGGTTCTTGGCATGAACGCCCCGCCTCGTGCGGGGCGTTTTGTTTGCGCGGTCAGCGACGACCACCACTGATGCGGTCTCGCTGCTCCAGGTCCTGTGCAGTGAATACCTCGACATAACCCGCCTCGTGCAGCAACGCACGAGAAGCATCGCCCTGATTCCAGCCATGCTCGAACAGCAGCCAGCCGCCAGGGTGCAGGTGCACGCGTGCGTCATGCACGATGCGGCGGATATCGTCGAGCCCATCCGCTCCCGAAGCCAGTGCACTGGCCGGCTCGAAGCGCAGGTCGCCCTGCATCAGATGCGGGTCGGCGGCTTCGATATAGGGCGGATTGGAGACGATCAAGTCGAATTGCTGGCCAACCAGAGGCATCAGCCAGTCGCCATGCAAGAAGGTGACGTTGCCGATGGCGTGACGTTGCGCATTGTGTTGCGCGACGGCGAGCGCATCAGCGCTGGCGTCGGTGGCAACCACCTGCGCGCGCGGACGTTCGTGCGCGATGGCCAGCGCGATCGCGCCGCTGCCGGTGCCGAGATCGGCCACACGGCAGGCAGTGTCGAGCGCTACGCGCTGCAGCGCCAGTTCGACCAGCAACTCGGTTTCCGGACGCGGGATCAGCGTGGCCAGCGTGACTTCCAGATCCAGCGACCAGAAGCCGCGCTGACCCGTGATATAAGCCACCGGCTCGCCGGCCGCACGGCGATCGAGCAATTTCATATAAGCCG
>DASZCB010000496.1:0-5714 GCA_035943575.1 Rhodanobacter sp.
ATACGACCCGGGATTCTGGATCGCCTATGACGTCTCGGCGCTGGTACTGGGTGCGATCGGCCTTTCGCTGAAAGTCATTGCTGATGTGCTTCGGCACGCCGCCGGGGTACAGGCGGAACTCGACGGGATTTTCTGATGCCCATACGCATCACACTGGACGAAGTGCTCGCGGCAAGGCACATGAAGGCCAAGCAGCTGGCCGCACTCATCGGGGTCAGTGAGACCCACCTGTCCCTGTTTCGCTCCGGCAAGGTACGTGGTGTGCGGTTTTCCACGCTGGCGCGACTGTGTGCGGCACTGAATTGTCAGCCTGGCGACTTGCTCGCTTATGCGCACGACGAGACGGATCTGTCGGTAGTCGATGACGCAGCAATCGATTGACGCTCAGCGCCCCTGTTTTGCCCCGTGATCCGCGCTGACAGGGTTGCGGATCACGGAGCAAGGTAGACTTTTCAAACTGTATTTTGCAAAGAGCTACAAAGAGTCGCGTGGTGGGTCGGGGGACAGACTCCAGTCCACGAGCTAACCCACCGCATCGGAGCAGGTCATGACCGCAAGACGCTTTCTCATCGCACTCGTGATCCTGCTGATGATGGCCGGTTCGGGGGCCGCCGGGCTAGGCCGTGCTGCTACCGTCGACGATGACGCCATCACCATTCGCCAGGTGATGGATCAGCAGCAGGCGGCGTGGAATCGCGGCGATGTCGTGGACTACATGCGAGGCTACAAGGATGCACCCGACACCACCTTCGTCGGCAGCAGCGTGCGCAAGGGTTATCGCGCGATTCTGGACAGCTATCGCAAGCATTACGCCACGAAGCAGCAGATGGGGAGGCTCACGTTTTCCGATCTGGATGTGCGCCTGCTGCCCGGCGCCAGTGGCGAGGTGCGCTACGCCGCGGTGACCGGACGTTTCCATCTCGACCGTACGACGCACGGCGAGGCAGCCAAGGATGACGGCGTGTTCTCGCTGCTGTGGGAGAAGACGGCCGAAGGCTGGAAGATCATCCTCGATCACAGCAGCTGAGGAACTGGCGGCCTGCGGTTACTTTGGGTTTGGCCGGTCGTGATCACATCGCTGCTTGAGTCACCACACCCACTCAGCATCGCCACGTCAACCAAGGTGCCCAGTTGCCAGGAGCGATATCACACTGATGAGGCCGCTTCCCAGCAAAGTCCAACCCATTCCCATTTTGAAGCGCAGCATGGCCAGTAGCGCCACGGCGGCCATCACCGTGGCAAACAGATTTATCGAGGCCCACTGTGGTACCTCCAGAGACAACAGTCCGTAGTGCCGTAGCTCCACGCTTCCGAATAGGGTATGCAAGGTGAACCAGACCGATAGGTTCAGCACCACACCCACGATGGCGGCCGTGACGGCAGAGAGCGCTGCATTCAGGGCGCGGTTGCTGCGCAGCGCCTCGACGTACGGTCCGCCGAGAAAGATCCACAGGAAGCACGGCGCGAACGTGACCCACGTCGTCAGTACCGAGCCGACCACGCCGGCTGCCATGGGTGGCAGTTCGGTTTCATGGTGATAGGCCCCCAGGAAGGCAACGAACTGCAACACCATGATCAACGGGCCGGGCGTTGTCTCGGCAAGCGCCAAACCATCCAGCATCTGTCCCGGCGAGATCCAATGGAAGCTCTCAACGGCGCGCTGGGCGATGTAGGCCAGCACGGCATAGGCGCCGCCAAAAGTGACGACCGCGGTTTGGGAAAAGAAGATACCTTCCTGAGCCAACACACTGTGCACACCGAACACACCGATGACGAGCCCGACCGGCAGCAACCAGATGGCCAGCCAGGTAAGCGTGATGCGAATGGCGCGGCGAGCGGACGGCTTCGTGTGCTGCAGCTGGCCCTGACCGAGCAAGCGATCGATCAGGTATTGCGAAGACGCATCGGCTGATGCCGACGCCGGCGCAGGAAAGCTCTTGGGCAACCACCAGCGCCCCAGAAAACCCACGAGGCCAGCGGTCAACACGATCAAGGGAAACGGCACCCTGAAGACATAGATCGCGATGAAGGCCAGGATCGCGACACCCACCATGATACGGTTCTTCAGCGCTTTGCGCCCGATGCGAAGCACGGCCTCGATCACTACGGCCAGGACGGCGGCTTTCAGGCCGAAGAACACTGCCACCATGAGCGGGACCTGACCATAGAGCGTGTACACGATGCTCAGCCCCAGGATGGTGACAAAGCCGGGCAGCACGAACAGTAGGCCGGCGATGAGTCCACCGACGGTCCGGTGCAACAACCAACCGATATAGATGGCGAGCTGAGCGGCCTCCGGTCCTGGCAGCAACATGCAGTAGTTCAGCGCGTGTAGAAAGCGCGCGTCACTGATCCATTTGTGCTTCTCGACCAATTCGCGATGCATCACCGCGATCTGGCCGGCGGGCCCGCCGAAGCTGAGCAACCCCACCTTGGCCCAGACGCGGGTGGCTTCACGCAGCGAAACGGTGTCGGCGACGGAAAGCACCCCGTCTTCGATCGTTGCCGTCATCGGATCATGCCCTCAATTGCCGATGCAGTAGTTGTGCTTGCTCTAGACATCGATTCATCTCATTCCATCGGATGTTAACGCGCGCTTATTTCTCACTTAAAGCGGTAGCGGGTAAGTCCGCACTGCGAGTTACTGACGTAAAGTCATAGGCGGTGCCACCACATGGATACGATCGAGCCGAATGGCTTCACCGGCGTAGTGGTGACGAAGGTGTCGTACGTGCTGCGGCACCAGAAGTCTGCTGGCGGGTGCTGCGTCGGTATTCCTTCCAAAAATAGCAGTGGAGTCATGCAATGAAAGCATCCGTCTTTGTGGGCACCAGTCTCGACGGTTTCATGGCTCGCACCGATGGAGCCCTCGATTTTCTCCCGCTTGGCGGTGGCGAGCCCCACGGCTACGTTGAATTCATGGCCACGGTGGATGCGTTGGTCATTGGCCGCAAGACATACGAGACGGTTCTGGGCTTCGATGCGTGGCCCTACGGGACAAAGCCTGTTTTCGTACTCAGCACACGCCCGCTCGCGCCTGCGCCGGCCGGAGCGATAGTCGAGCGCATGTCAGGGATTCAGGCGGACATCGTGTCCCGGCTCGCCGCTCGCGGCATCGAACATGTCTACGTGGATGGTGGGATCACCATTCAGGGGTTTCTTGAGGCCGGACTCATCCAGCGTCTCATCGTCACGCGCGTGCCCGTGCTGATCGGCACCGGGATTCCGCTGTTTGGTGTGACCACGCGTGACATCGCCCTCAAGCACATCGCCACCCGCCAGTACGCCAGCGGTCTCGTTCAAAGCGAGTATGAGGTTGCCGAAGAAGGCAGGCGCTAGGGATGCTCTGGCTCTTTGGGTGGGTTGAATCCATCGCCTGGGCAACTTACCTTGGGTGTTCCCCACGACGCAGGATCACTCATGCCCCAGCTCTCCGACTTCCCCATCACCACCCGCTGGCCGGCGCAGTATCCCGACCGCATCCAACTGTATTCGCTCAATACACCGAATGGGGTGAAAGCGTCGATCATGCTGGAAGAGACGGGGCTGCCGTACGAGCCGCATCTCGTCGACATCATGAAGGACGAGAGCCATACGCCGGAGTTCCTGTCGCTCAACCCGAACGGCAAGATTCCCGCGATCATCGATCCGCATGGTCCCGGCGGCGCGCCGCTCGGGTTGTTCGAATCGGGCGCGATCCTGCTGTATCTGGCGGACAAGACCGGCAAGTTCATTTCGGCCGACGCAGCGTTGCGCTGGGAGACGATCCAGTGGGTGTTCTTCCAGATGGCGGCAATCGGCCCGATGTTCGGCCAGGTTGGTTTCTTCAACAAGTTCGCCGGCAAGGAGTACGCGGACAAGCGTCCGCTGGAACGCTTTGTGGCGGAATCGAAGCGGCTGCTGGATGTGCTCGACCACCGACTCGATGGTCGCACGTGGTTGATGGGCGACGACTACAGTATCGCCGACATCGCCACACTCGGCTGGGTCAACAACCTCATCACGTTTTACGAAGCGCGCGAGCTGGTGGCGTACGACAGCTTCAAGCACGTCGTTGCATGGCTCGATCGCGGGCTGGCTCGCCCGGCAGTGCAACGCGGGCTGACGATCCCCGGTCGCGGCTGATGCCGTCGCGTGGTGTGGCTGCCTCGGTATTGCCTCATCGTCCGCTACGAAAAGCCCGCATCGGCGGCTAGGGTGTGACGGCTCGCATACGACCCGTGCCGACTCCCTGCTGCTTGCCCCATGGTGATCCCGTGAATCGTCGAAACCTGCTGAAAGGTGTCCTGGCGAGTGCCTCGGCACTCGCTCTTCGTCCCGCGTTCTCCCTCGCTGCCAGCATGGACGGCGCGGCGGCGCGATTGGCTGTGCTGGAGCGCCGGCACGGCGGGCGGCTGGGCGTAGCCATCCTCGACACCGGCAACGGCCGCCGCATCGGGCATCGAGCCGACGAGCGCTTTCTGATGTGCAGCACATTCAAGCTGATGGCCGTGGCAGCGGTGCTGGCGCGCGTCGATCGTGGCGCGGAGCGGCTGGATCGACGCATCGTTTTCGACAAGAGTGCCGTGCTGTCGTACGCGCCGGTGACCAGCCGTCGCGTAGGTGCACCGGGCATGACGGTGGCCGAGCTTTGTCAGGCCGCGATCACCGTGAGCGACAACACGGCTGCCAATCTGCTGCTGGCCAGTCTGGGTGGGCCTGCCGCGGTGACCACTTACGCGCGAAGCCTTGGTGATGCGGTAACCCGGCTCGACCGGATCGAGCCCGAACTGAACCTGGCCAGCCCCGGTGGCGTTCTCGATACCACCACGCCGGACGCGATGCTGGCAAACCTGCAGACACTATTGCTGGGCCATGCGCTTTCCGATACGTCGCGCGCACAACTGGCCGAGTGGCTGCGCGCCACCACCACCGGTATGAAGGCATTGCGTGCCGGTGTGCCGGCCAGATGGCGTGTCGGCGACAAGACCGGCAGTGGTGCCCACCAAGAAACCAACGACATCGCCATCCTCTGGCCGCCGCAACGCAAACCGTTGCTGGTGACGGCCTATTACACGGAGTCGACGGCAGATGCCGATGGGCGCAGAGCCGTGCTGGCCGAGGTGGGTCGCATCGCGGCATCGATGTAGCCGGCAAGTGCAAATCGAGGACGGTTTTTCCTGTGCCTCTTGTCTCCGGTTGGTCGGTTGGCACGGTGTGGTTCACCGAGCGACCGGACGCAGGGTTTTACGGGATGATGGCTAGCATCGTGGATGAGCGTTCCGAGAGTGCGATCGGTGACAACGGCCTTGTTCGGTTGTATGCACGACTGCGTGGCAACAGCAGTTTCGTCGCAGCGCGTGCCGAAATAGCGATGCAGCATTTTCCCTGCTGGCGGTGCTGCCATGCGCGCACTTGAACAAGTCGGCCTGGGCCACGAGACTGGCAACTTTCCCGAGGTGCGACGATCACTCATGACCAGCTATGTAGCGCTATTGCGAGCCGTCAACGTCGGCGGCACCGGCAAGTTGCCGATGAGCGAGCTCAAGGCGATGTGCGAGGCGGTTGGCTTTGCGGATGTGCGCACGTATATCGCCAGCGGCAATGTCGTGTTCACCAGCAAGCTCGCCGAAAAAGCGGTGAAACGGGCGCTCGAACGGCAATTGCAGGAGTACGCGGGAAAGCCGATCGGCGTGCTGGTGCGCACTGCGGCCGAGATGGTCGCAGTGCTGGCG
>DASZCB010000497.1:0-7302 GCA_035943575.1 Rhodanobacter sp.
ATGGCGTTCTCCTTGGCTCAGATGTCACAGACTGCCAGTGGCGTCGTGAGCGATGCGTAAACAGCGGCGCTCGCCGCGCCGATCCGTTCAGCCAAGCTGGTATTCACCACCCTGCTGTAAGGCGCGCTGGTACGCCGGCCGTGCGTGGATACGCTGCAGGAACGCCGACAGGCGCGGGTAGCTGGCGTCCAGTCCGCCGCGGGCGGCGAACGCCTCCAGCGGAAAGCTCAGCTGGATATCGGCCGCGCTGAACGTGTTGCCGGCAAACCATTCACTTTTGCCCAGCTCGCCTTCCAGATAATCCAGATGCAGCTTCAACTGCGGGTCGACAAAGCTGTATTGCACCTTGTGCGCGATGCCTTTCGCGATCGGTTTCACGAAGAACGGCATCGGTGCGGTCTCGACCCGGCGGAACACCAGCTTCAGCAGCAGCGGCGGCATCGCCGAGCCTTCGGCGTAATGCAGCCAATAATTGCAGCGCAGCCGTTCCGGGGTGCCATGCGCTGGAATCAGCGTGCCGGCACCGTAGCGGTCGGCAAGGTATTCGATGATCGCACCGGATTCGGCCAGGGTGAGCACGCCATCGGTAATCACCGGCGACTTGCCCAGCGGATGCACTGCACGCAACTCCGGCGGCGCCAGCATGGTCATCGGGTCGCGCTGGTAGCGCTTGATCTCGTACGGTACACCGAGTTCTTCCAGCAACCACAGGATGCGCTGCGAGCGCGAGTTGTTCAGATGGTGGAGAACGATCACGAGAGCTTTCCCATCAGTTTGGATGGCGGGACCGGTTGACCGAACTCCTGACGGATCGACTGGCTGCACAGCCGCTTGATGATCCAGCCGAACAACGTGCTGAAGGCGATCGCCATGATTGCGCCGAAGATCTGTATCGCCAGCATGAAGCCATGCATGCTGTCGGCGAAGTGTGTCGGTGCATTGGATGGCAGTTGCATCATCTGCGGCATCGAGCCTATGAACCACCATTGGAAGACCAGGCCGAGCCATTGATAGGCAATGGCGAAGCCCATCAACCCGATGAAGAGCAGCCGGCCCCAGTTGCGACGAAGCAGGAGGCCGATGGCGGCGATCAGGGTCATGACCGACAACAGCAGGAAGGCACGGAAAAACCAGATCATGTGACCGAGCAGCCAGCCCATCGGTGCCGGCATGTCTGTTGGCAATGGCTGCGCGGCCATCTGCTGCTGCATGCCGGGCAGGAACACCAGCTGGAGCATTACGTTCTGCAGCAGGCTGATCAGCGTACTGAAGCCAGCCAGGCAGACAAAGATCCAGCCCAGCACGCTGACGAAGCTGGAGCGGAACGGTGGTGGCATGGCGGACATCGGTACGCTCCTTCAACGGGTTGCGGCACGTATACCGCATCGGGCGAACGGCCGGTTCAGTAAATCTCGCCGACACAGCAGCGCAGGCTGCCACCGGCTTTCTCGATCTCGCTCAGATCCACCGCACCGACCGCAAAACCGAAGCCGCTCAGCGCCTCGGTCTGTTCGTGGGTCAGCGAGGCGGCAGCGCCTGCGCTCATCCACACGCGCTCGTCGGACAGCGTGATCGCATTGCCGGCAAACGCCTGCTTCTGTGCCGTGGTCAGCCAGATCGCACGGTCGCCATAGGCCTTGGCGATTGCCTGTGGCACGGCCGGATCGCGGAAGCCGTCGGCGGCGATGATCGCGGCGCGGCTGGCCAGCAGGGTCAGCACCACGTTGGTGTGGTATTCGGACTCGGCCAGTTCGAAGCACAAGGTCAGGCGCAGGTCGAATGCCTTGTGCATCGCGTGCGCGCCGGCCAGATCGCAGCGTTCGCTGAGGCCGCAGTAGCCGACTCCGCGCACGCGGTCGATGATCAGCGAGCCGGTCAGCTCGGCGACCAGATCCTTGCACCCGGACAGGTCGATCTCGTCGTAACCCAGCACGTCGCCGAAGAAACCACGGATATCGGCACGCTCGGCCTCGCGCTGGCGCACGGCATGGCGCATGCGGCCGATGATCAGCCGGCCGGGTGCGGTGCCGAACACGTTGTTGGGAAATACCGCATCGGGCGTGGCCGGATTGCCGGGGAACGTGATCACCGGGCAGTCCCCGCGCAAGGCCTGCGCCAGCGTGCTGTGTTGGGCCAATGCCTTCAGCGGGTCGACCGCGAGGCTCATGTCCATGTAGCGGTTGTCGCGTGCCGATTCCGCCGCCAGCGTGAATTCGGCCGGGGCGACCAAGTATGCCGCTCGCGCGGTGGCTGCGGCGTCCGGCAACGGTGCCAGCGCGGCGTAGGCTTCGAGGAATGCGGTGGGCGACGTGGTGATCACGTAATGGCTCCGGCGATGCTAAAGAATATCCGCTGCCGGTCGATCTGGCGCGTCGGCTGCCACATGCAGCCGTTCGCGTCGACGCAAGGTCGGAAACATCCCCATCCACAGGCCGACCACCAGCAAGGTGCCGACGCCGCCGATTACCGTGGCGCCCACCGCGCCCAACCACGCGGCGAGCATGCCCGACTCAAACTCGCCGAGCTGATTGGAGGTATTGATGAAGATCGCGTTGACCGCACTGACCCGGCCGCGCATGTCGTCCGGCGTATCCAGTTGCACCAGCGCACCGCGGATCACCATGCTGACCATGTCGAACGCACCCAGTGCGAACAGCGCCGTCAGCGACAGCCACAACGTGGTCGATATGGCGAATACCAGCGTCGCCACGCCGAAGCCGGCGACCGAAGCAAACATGATTGTGCCGACCCGTCGCTGCAGGTTGTGCCGCGCCAGCCACACCGACATCAACAGCGCACCCACCGCCGGTGCGGCGCGTAACAGGCCCAGACCCCACGGCCCGGTATGCAGGATGTCCTTTGCGAAAATCGGCAGCAGCGCGGTGGCGCCGCCCAGCAGCACGGCAAACAGATCCAGCGAGATCACGCCGAGTACATCCTTGCGTGCGCGAAGGAAATGCACGCCAGCGAATAGTGTCTTCAACGTGGCTGGCTCGCGTTTCGGCGGCGCCTGTTCGTAGCGCAGCCGACCCATCAGGATCACCGAGACCACGTACAGCGCGCCGCACACCGTATACACCACGCCCGGGCCGGCGACGTACAGTAAACCGCCGAGTGCCGGACCCATGATCATCGCCGCCTGTCCGGCCGACGCGTTCACCGCCATCGCCCGCGGCAGGATTTTCGCGGGCACCAGCGCCGGCAGCATCGACTGCAGCGCCGGAAACTCGAACGCCTTGGCGATGCCGATCACAAATACCAGCAGCAGGATGCCGATCTCGTGGATGCCGTGGGCGAGACTGAGGCCGGCCAGAACAGCGATCGCAATCCATTCCACGATCTGCCCAAGCAGCACGATGCGACGGCGCTCGAACTGGTCGGCGACATGCCCTGCCGGCAATGCCAGCAGCACCGACGGCACGAACTGCACCAGGCCGATCAGGCCGAGATCGAACGCGCGGCCGCTGATCGCATAGATCTGCCAGCCCACTGCCACCGATAGCATCTGGAAGCCGAAGCCGGAGGTGATCCGGGCGAACCAGAACGCGACGAAGGCCGGGTGGCGGAGCAGGGAGTTGTCGCGTTCGGGCATGAATCGGCGCAGCTGGAAAACGTCTAGTCTAGCCGGCCGGTTGCGCGCTGACTCGGCACATCAGAAGCCTGTCAATTCAGGTGAGGCGGGTGAAACCGTCGGCGCTCCATGCTTCGCTGCCGACCCCATGATGGACAAAGAACAGGCCGTCCGGGTCGTACTTGCGCTTTACCGCCGCGAGCTTCGCGTAGTGGGAGCCCCAGAATCCCTGCTGCCAGTCGTGCAGGAAATAGTCGCTCTCCGAGACGTATGTGCCGGCGCCGGGGGCCACGGCGCGCAGCGCATTCATCGCCTTGTCGATGGTCGCGGCCTCGTGCCGCGCCCGGGCCAGTTCGGGGCGGGCGTTCGGCATGCCCGGGAAGGCGGGGTCGCCGCTGCTGGCGCAGATAGCCAGCGCAAAGGCGTCCAGCATTTGCGGGTGGGTCGCGGTGTCGCGCGATCGCTCGATCGCGTCGACGGAACCACCCGCCAGTCCCTTGTTGAAATGCAGCGAGAAACCCCAGTGCCGCGAAGCGGCGAAAAGGGCATCCGCCAGCCGCGATTGCTGGCTCGGTTGCAGCAACGCGGCCGGCAGCCATGCCGACTGATAGCCGTGGATGAACCAGCCCACCTGATCCTGGTCGCCGGCCCAGAGGGTATGGTGGTCCGGCGCGCCAGGCCGGTCGTCCGCCACGATGAGCTGGGGCGCATGCGCGCGGTAGAAGTCGGCGTCCCAGAGATGCCGAGCTGGCAGGCTCAACGTTTGCATGGGTTTGGTGAACCGATATTCGCTGCGGGCACGGACCCAGTCCAGGAACGGTGCCCAAGCCTGTTCCGCCTGCTGCTGGGTCAATCCCTGGAACACCATGGATATATTCAGCGTGTTGCTGCCCCGGAACGATATCTGCTCACCCCAGTGCGGGTTGAACAGCGCGCTGCGATAGAAATCCATCGCCTTGGCGATCAGCGTGCGAAACGCGTCGTCGGAGGATGCCTGGATGGCGCCGAATACCGCGCCGAACATGTCCGGCAGCTCGAACGTGCGCAAGGTGAGGCGCGTGATCGTCCCCAGGCTGCCGCCACCACCGCCCTTGATGCCCCAGAACAGATCGGGATGGGTGCAGGCATTGGTGATGCGCACCTCGCCGTCGGCGGTGACGATTTCCGCCTCCAGCAGGTTGGCTGCCGCTGTACCCCAGTTTTTCGAAAAATTGCCGAAGCCGCCGCTCTGCACCAGGCCGGCGACTCCCACGGTAGTGCCGCCGCCGCCTTGCACGTAGCGGCCACCCTTGGTGGTGACCGCATCGTAAGCGTCGCTCCACATCGCGCCAGCCTCGATCGTCACCGCCGGCTGCGGTACCTCCTGGCCGGTGCAGCCCTGCGCGACAAAGGCGTCGTGCAGCGTCACCTTGTTCATGTGCCGCGTCCATACCAGCAGCGAATCCGGCGCATCCGAGGTGCCCTGATAACTGTGGCCGCCGCCCTTCACCACCAGCCGGAGGTGATGCTGTCGCGCGAAATTGATCGCCGCCACCACGTCAGCGGTGTTCTCCGCCGCCACCGCGTAGGCGCTGGGCTGCGATGTCCACGCATCAGCCCAGCCGCTGGTCTGGGTCAGCGCCGGCTCGTCGCCCAGCGCGTAAGGGTTGTCGATACGTTTCAGCGTTTCCGCGCAGGCGCCGTCGGAGGGAGATGTGGCGCAGCGCGCGAAGGGGGATTCGAGCTTCAGCAGGCGGCCACCGACGTCGCGCTTCAGTTGTTCCCACTGTGCCGTCAGCGGCCAGCCCGGATCGCCTGGCCGTACCCGCGAACGGAATTTCGCCGCCATGACGATGGCTGCTTCCCGCGCCGTGGCCATGCCACTGCGCATCAGCAGCGGCAATAGCGGCAGCGTTGCCATGGCTTTCAACAGTTCGCGTCTTTTCATCATGCTGCTCCACATCGGTTTGCACGGATCGCCACGATCGGTTCGGACTGGTCGTGGCGGCCAAGCCATGATGGTCTGATGAAGCGTATTGTCGATCCGCAAGTGATGGATTGTGGTTGAACAGGGACGAGCGGTGGCCCCGCGGGACGAATGGCACGGGCGTTCCCGCAGCCACGTAGAATCGCCGGCATGACGGAACAGACGGATTTCGAATACCGCGATTTTCAGCGCTGGCGGCGCCCGGCCGAAATCGGCTTCTGGGTCGCGCTGAGCATTCTCAATACCGTGTTCAACAGCATGGTCGCGCGTATCGATCATGGCCGCACGGCGGCATGGGAGCCGTGGGTATGGGAGTGGAGCAGTTCGATCGTGATTCTGGCCCTGATCCCGGCCGTACTGGTGGTCGAACGGCGCTGGCCGTTCCGCTTCGATACGTGGCGCCGCAGCCTGCCGTGGCATCTGCTGGCCAGTGTGCCGTTCAGCCTGCTGCATGTCGGCGGCATGATCGGACTGCGCCAGCTGGCTTATGACTTTGCCGGCTGGCATTACAGTTTCGGCGCTTGGTGGCCAAATTTCGGCTACGAATACCTCAAGGATATCCGCACCTATTTCATCATCATTGCGCTGATCTGCCTGTCGCGACTGTGGCTGATGCGCTGGCAAGGCGAGGCGCGCTTGCTGGTCGCGCCGGAGGAAGGTCCGCCGGTGGAGCCAGTGGAGCGACCCGAGCGCTTCCTGGTGCGCAAGCTGGGGCGGGAGTTTTTGGTCAATGCCAGCGAGATCGAATGGCTACAAGCATCCGGTAATTACGTGAACCTGCATGTGCGCGGTCGCGACTATCCGTTGCGCACGACGATGGCTGGGATCGAGGGCCGCCTGGACCCTGCGCGTTTCGTGCGAGTGCACCGCAGCTACTTCATCAACCTCGACTATCTGGCCGAGATCGAGCCGCTGGAGACCGGCGACGCGCGCCTGCAGATGCGCGACGGCGTGAAGATTTCCTGCAGCCGGCGTTATCGGGCGGCATTGCGTGAGCGCTTCGGTCAGTCGGACTGAATCAAGGCGGTTGCACCGCGGCGGTGGATCGTTCCAAGCTAGGCGTCTGTTTCCAGAGCGATACGCCGCCGATGATGAACTTGCCTTGCCGCCATCCATTCGCCGCTGCTGCCTTGTGCGCGGCCTCGGTGCTAGCCGGCTGCTCGCAGCAGGGCGGTACTCCTGCGCCGGACGCGTCACTACAGCAGGCGCAGACCCAGGCGACCGACGCGGTGCGCAACCTCGACACCTATCGCCAGTTGTTGCGCATCCACAATGACGAGATGGCGGTGACGATGGGCAAGGACATCGTCAAGCGTTTCCCGGACAGCGCGGCAGCGAAGGAAGTGCAGCAGACCCTGCCCGCGATCGAGAAGCGCTACACCGAGGCCAGCGAGAAAAGCCGGCTGGGCGGACTGTGGCTGTATCAGGTGTCGCCGATGGCCGGCGGCACGCAATCCACCGCTACCATCGTCAACAGCCAGTCGTCCGGCAACGATCGGGTGCAGATGGTGCTGCGCCGGCACACCAGCTGGGGCCAGAGCGTGTTCCTGTACGGCAGCAAGCCCGGTTTCGTGTGTCGCGGCAATTGCAACATCGCCAGCATGGTCGACGGCAAATCGGCGCGCATCGTGGCGTTCGCGCCGTCCACCGGCGAGCCGGCGCTGATGATCCGCGACGACAAGGCGTTCATCGCGATGCTGCAGAAGGCGAAGAAGATAAGCATGGAAGTGACCCTGGCCAACGGTGACAAGAAACAGACTCTGAG
>DASZCB010000498.1:0-3479 GCA_035943575.1 Rhodanobacter sp.
GTCGACTATCAGGTGACTGGCACGCGCTACACATACGCCGGCCCCGACAGCGCCGTCGTGCTCGCCGCTTCCGATGCAAGCCTGCAGAACTACATCACTTCGTGCCACAAGCTCGGCCTGGACGTCACGTTCAGCGGCCTGTGCGGCGCGATCATGGTGCAGGGCATGCAGCGCGTTGATCTGACAGCGCCGGCCGCGAACATCGTCATTGACCGCACACACGCGTCGTTTTGCAACGGCATCAACTTGACGTATGGCGGTGTGGCGGAATGACTGCAACCCTGCTGCCGCCGAACGCCTCCCCGGCAGAGTTGGCGCTTGAGGGAGTGACAGCGCGAATCGGCGACGTTCCTACGCCGCTGCGCGACCTGTGGAATCCGCAGACGTGTCCCGAGGCGCTATTGCCGTGGCTGGCATGGACGCTCGGCATTGATTCGTGGAAGAGCTATTGGTCGATTGAGGTCAAGCGTGCGCGCGTCGCTGGCGCAATCGCAATTCATCGGCACAAAGGGACGGTGAAAAGCGTTCGGGACGTGATTGCGGCTTACGGCGGCGCGGTTGTCCTGCAGGAGTGGTGGCAGCAGCAACCGCCAGGTGTGCCGCATACGTTCGCCATGACGCTGGTTCTTTCCGGTCAAGGCGGTCAGCAGGCCACGGCGGCATACGTTGACGACGTGATTGCGGACGTCGATCGAACGAAGCCGGTACGTAGCCACTACACATTCACGCAGGGCAGTGCGTTCAGCACGTCAATCGGCGTCGGCGTCGTTGTTAGGGCGTGCATCTATGTTCAACTCTCATTTCAGGCGCCCTAAATGGCCGGCTTAATCCTTGTTGTGACGAACGCAGGCTACGCGGCCCTCGTCAATGCACAGCACAATGGAACGAACACCGTCATGGTCGCATCGGTCGGCGTGACGGCGGCGGTATTCGCGCCTGACCCCACGCTGACTGTGTTGCCCGGTGAAATCAAGCGACTGACAACCATCGCGGGTGGCGCCACTGCCGCTGACACGATTCACGTCACGATTCGCGATGACAGCGCAGACACATACAGCCTGTTCGGCATCGGCATATATCTTGCCGATGGAACGCTATTCGCGACCTACGGACAGGCGACTGCGATCCTGCAAAAGAGTACGCAGGCGACATTGCTGCTTGCCACTGACGCGAAGTTCGCGAACGTCAACGCGGCACAACTGGTGTTCGGCGATACGAATTTTCAGCTGAATCAGGCCACGACAAGCGTGCTCGGCATCGTCAAGCTCGCGACGGATGCGCAGGCCGTAGCCGGCGTCGACGCGCAAGTGGTTGTCGTGCCGCATGCGCTGGCCGCTGCGCTTGATGACCGCCTTGGAGCAGGGGCGCCGTCGACGTTCGTTAAATCGCTCTTGACTGCCATATCTGCCGCGGCGTTCCGTTTGCTGCTTGGGCTGAAAAATGCGTCGCTATTCGACGCCGGTTCCGGCAATGGTCTGGACGCCGATCTGTTGGACGGTCAGCACGGTGCGTACTACGCAAGCGCTGCATCGCTTGCTGGAAAACAGCCATTGCTTGGCTACATCGCCGCAAACGACGCAAGCGTGGTGCATCTCGCTGGCGCTGAAACGATTACGGGCTCCAAGACGTTCAATCTCAGCACCATCTATGCAAACGGAATGGGGTTAGCAGCGGTTGGCGGCGCAACATTCAAAACAGGAGTTGGTGGCGGCACCTGGACCGTTACACCGCCCGCTTCGGCCAGCACCTTTGCGCTCGCTGATTCTACCGGTGCGAGCCAGTGGGTATGGGATTCGTCGCAGAATTTGACGACGGCCAAAACAGCAGCGTTCGGTGCAGTTACCGTTTCCGGCTTATCGATGCTCGGCACTGCATCGGTCGCTGGTTCGAGCAACGTCGTCCTGAACTTCTACCCAAACCGTTATCTGGCCTACAACATCCCCGGCGACTACTACCAGCTCACGACGGCGCGAATGATGGTGGATGGAGCCATATCCGCCGGTGGCTACCTTGGTTCAAATCGCGGCATTGGCAGTGTCCCGCAATATCCACTCGATGTCCTGGGCGGCAGCAATGGCCGATTGTTGGTGCGCAGTAATGGCGCGAACCTCACGATAGACGCCGTTACGGCATCAAACAGCGCCTACGCTCCGATGATCTTCGGCGGCTCTGAATTCGACTTTGCCAGCGCACCTGTATCGATGCCGGGTGCCGTGACCGTTGGCGGAACATTGACTACTTCGTGGCCAGTAGCGACGGGGACGATCGCCAACGGTGGCGCAGGTGGCTATCAGGGTCTGGTCTGTCACGCCAACAATAATGGTGGCGGCACAGGGACGTCAGCCGCAGGCATGACCTTTATCCGGGATGCCGTCTTTGGTTGCTACTTCGGTCTCGACACAGATAATCAGCTGAAAATTGGTGGCTGGTCATTCGGCAACGTGGCAAATCGTATCGTGCATGAAGGATTGGGTGCGGTGAATCTCGCCGGCTCGCTCTCCGCGTCACTGGTGGCAGGCGGCACGCCCAACGGTAGCCGCGCCGTACTGAATCCCGGCGGCGCCAATGGTGGATACATCTCGTTCTTTATGCCGGACGGCACGCGCGCGGGATACATCGGTAACCCCGATGCCGGCACGCTGATGATTGCTCCCGAAGGCGGCCGCAGCGTTTCGATTTTCGGGCCGCTCGTAAGCCTGTCTGCACTCGCCGCATCTGGCGCAATCACCGGCGCCAGCGTCCGTGCAACCGGAACCATCATGGCTGCCGGCGGCTTTCAGGTCGGCTAACCCACTTCGAAACACAGTCAAGGAATCACAGTGACCGACACTACGAACGCACGTATCCGCACGCTCGCCACCGGCATCACGGCGGAGATGATCGCCGAGCAAACGCATATGTTCTACGACCCAGCGACCGGCGGTGGCTATGTGTCGTTTCAGGCCCGCGAAGTGTTGTATGTCAACGGCACGCACCAGGCGCCGATGGGCGATTTCGACATCCTGCAGGTACAGATAGCCGACATCGCCACGCATGCGTTCGGCGCCGGCAAGGTCGACCCGGTGACTGGCGCTGATCTTTCGAGTGTTAGCGTCGCTGGCGTGATGACTATTATCAAGGCGGCGTATGACGCGCTGTACAACGCACGCGCCGTGGCCGCAGCCGCAGCCGCGAATCCGCCTGCGCCGCCGGCCGCGCCAGCGCCGGCCCCGGCCCCCTGATCATGGCGCAAAGCTACGCCAATGCAGCCGGGCTGAATCCCGAAGACGTCTACGACCCCGATGTCGTGGGCGACGGCCCTACCGCAGCCACAAGCGGCATCGGCTACCGCAATGCGGCAGGAGTGTTGCTCAAGTTTGCCGGCCTGAGTTACGGCACCGCTGCACCAAACCATGGCTACCGTCTGAGCGATGGCCGCGACTTCTCTGCGCTGTGGGCGAAGAAAGGGACGGCCGTCTACACGCTGCCGATTAACGGCA
>DASZCB010000499.1:0-1933 GCA_035943575.1 Rhodanobacter sp.
GCTCGACCCGCAGAATGCGGTGGCCGAACAAGGCATCTTCCAGGTGCAGCGCGCGGTGCTCGACCGCGCGCTGGCCGCGGTGGCACAGAACGATTTCACCGGTGCGGACAAGCAGCTGGCCGAAGCGCAGACCATCCGTCCCGGTTCGCAGCAGATGCTGGATGTGCACAAGCGCGTCGATGACATGCGCGAGCAGCGCGCGAACGGTGTGTTGGCGCAGGCACGTTCGGCGCTGGATGCCGGCAACATCGAGCTGGCAAAGAAACTGGCGGCGCAGGCCCGCGCGATCGATCCCGGCCTGGCAACGCTGGCGGATTTCGACGAGCAGCTGACCAACGCGCGTCTGTACGCCAGCTACAAACCCGGTCAGCTATTCACCGACCGCTATGTCGACCTGCCGGGCAAGACGCCGGCGATGGTGGTGATTCCCACCGGCAGTTTCCAGATGGGCGCACCGGACAGCGACGACGATCACATTGACGCCGAACTGCCGCAGCATGCAGTCACCATCGGCAAGGGTTTCGCGATGTCGCGCACGGCGGTGACGGTGGGGGAGTTCCGCGAATTTGTGCGAACCAGCGGTTACGTGCCCGACTCGCTCAAGCTCGGTGGCTCCAGCGTGTACGACGAGCGCAGTGGTGCCTTGCGCGACGATACGGACGCGACCTGGCAAGACGACTACGCCGGCCACAAGGCCGACGACAAGCTGCCGGTGGTGAACATCTCTTGGAACGACGCCAAGGCCTACGCCGACTGGCTCAGCCAACGCACCGGCAAGATCTATCGGTTGCCCAGCGAAGCCGAGTTCGAATACGCACTGCGCGGCGGCACCACCAGCCACTACTGGTGGGGCAACGGCGTGCCCACCCGTCCGGTGGAAAACCTCACTGGCTCCGGTGACCGTTCGCACAGTGGTCGACGCTGGAGCCATGCCTTCCGCAACTACCGCGACGGCTACTGGGGTCCGGCGCCGGTGATGAGCTTCGCCGCCAATCCATTCGCCTTGTACGACATCAACGGCAATGTGTCCGAGTGGGCGCAGGACTGCTGGCACGACAGCTACATCCGTGCCCCGACCGACGGCAGTGCATGGCTCAACCCCGGCTGCCGCATCCACGTAGTGCGCGGTGGCTCCTGGGGCAGCTCGCCGGAACAGGTGAACTCGGCCTACCGCCAGGGCGCCAACGGCGATGCGCGCAGTGGGCGCGTCGGTTTTCGCGTGGTGCGCGAGTTGTAGAGCGTATTCGTCGATCGAGAGGCGCCTCCACAATCCGCGCATGCCAAACGCGCAGATAGGTGTTCTGATCATTAAGACTGTCGCGACGGTAACCTGACGGCGTCATCCAGTCGCCGTATGCGGCAACCATACTTTGGGCAGGCCAATCCCCCCCTGTGGCGAGATCTTGCGGTGAGTTCATGCGATTGACAGCTGCGAGATTTAATGCTTATGCCCGATCAACGCCGGAACATTAGTGCTAACGTGATCATCATCGCAATGTTCGTATAACGCACCCTTGGCGGGCGCGGTCCGCGTGAGGAGGGGGCTCCGTCGTGGCACATATTCATTTCATCTCCGGCCTGCCGCGCTCTGGCTCCACTTTGCTTGCTGCCCTGCTGCGGCAGAACCCACGTTTCCAGGCAAGCATGAGCGGCCCCCTGGCAGGATTGGTCGGTGCATTGCTGGGTGAAATGAGTGGACGTAACGAGTTTTCGCTGTTCATCGACGATGCGCAGCGCCAGCGCCTGGTCCACGGGTTGTTCGAGAATTATTACGGGCCCGAGCTGGCCACCGAGGTGATCTTCGACACTAGCCGCGCTTGGTGTACGCGTCTGCCGGCGATCCGGCAATTGTTTCCCGCCAGCCGCGTGATCGCCTGTGTTCGGCACGTGTCCTGGATCATCGACAGCATCGAGCGGCTGGTGCGCCAGAATG
>DASZCB010000500.1:0-1764 GCA_035943575.1 Rhodanobacter sp.
CGCCGGGATAGGTGAACTGGATCTTGTACTGGACACCCGAACGCTTGGCCTGATCCAGCGACTTCCAATCCGTGGCGACCACCTTCAGCTCGAAGATGTAGGAATGCGTGGCCGTGCGGATCATCATGTTGGTGTCCACATCGACGTTCTTAGGTCTCAGGTAGAACACGTTCTCGCGACGGGTCAGATCCCAGCCGCTACTGAAGCCGGTGCTGTAATCGAGGATTTTCTCGTTCGGGCTGAGCTCGACCTGGGTGGTGATGCCGAGCCCGGCGCGCACCGGGTAGACGCTGTCAGGCTTATAGTCGTATTGCTGCACGACCTGGGCGCTGACGGTGGGAGCGATGCCGGCCGTGGCCATGCATAGGGCGCCTGCCAGACTCAGTAAGCGTGGCCTGTTCATCGATGACCCACTCCGTTGGCGGTATTTCGTGGCGCAGGCGCAGCGGCACCCGCAGCCTGGGGATTCTCATGCTCCGGTATGGGTGGCTGCGGAGGGATGGTCGGTGGTAGCTCGGCACTGGCCGGTGGCAACGCATCCGCGCTTGCACCGGGGGCCTGCGGCGTTTGCGCGTTCGGTGCCGTCTGCCCGGCGCCCGCAGCGTCTGCCGAGGGAAGCGACGCACCCGCGATTTCACCCGGCGGGGTGGCGTCGTAGTCGGCATCGACCCGGTAGCTGGTGACCTGGAAACCGAGCGGATTCTCAATCCGGTTCTGGTCATCCATTTTCAGATTGGTCTTGTAGACAAATTCCATCGTCGCGAGCTTGCTGTCCATCGGCCGCGTCACGCCGGTTTGCTTGTCGTAGAGACTGCGCTGAAAACGCACGGTCGCTCCCTTGGGAGTCAGGTTGGGGCCGCCGCCAATGAGCACGATGCTGAGGATCTTCACGCGGATGGCACGCTCGCGGCCATAAGTTTTGTACGGGCTCTCGGGATTGTTTGTCGAATACAGCGTCGTGTAGGCGGCAGCGACGCCGGGCGAGGACATGGTCAAGGTCGTCGTCCAATCGTGCAGGTTCATCATTGCCACGTCGTAGGACTCGCGCGCCAGCACGAAGTGGGCGACATTGCTGCGATTGATGGCTTCGCTGGTGCTGATGTGGCGATTGGTAAAATCTTCCGTCAGCCGGGCCACGGTACTGGTACCGGTGTACGCGTCAGCCATCACGATGTAAGGCACTTTCTCCTTCAGCGGCAACATGTAGAAGTAACCGCCGGCGAGAATCAGCGCCACTACGATGGCGCTGAAGGCAACCCACCACGCGCGGCGTTCGCTGCGCCTGGCCAGATCCGCAATGGTCAATTCGAAATTGATCGACCTGGCGATCGAGTCGTCAATTTTCTGGGCAGATGATTTCTTGTTGAGCATCAGCGGGAACCCGGATCGGTTATCACAACGTGGAGCATCGTCTTCATCGTTTCGGCTCCGCCGTTGCAGTAGGCTTCAACGCGCCGATTGCGTCTGAATTTGTTGTCGCGTTAGGAGCGGTGGAGCTGGCGGACTGAACCACAATCTTCTGGCCGTCCACGGTGACGGCCACGCCCTCCGCGGCGTAGATAGAGCTCAGCTGCTCCGCAGCCGCCCGGACATTCGGTGTGTGGATTCCCGATACCGGCGTATACAGCGTGAAATCGGAATGGAGCTGATAGGAAAGCGTCATGCCCGAGTCCTTCGACCACCTGGTCAGCATGGTCTTGAGGGTTCCATCCATGGGCGCGGCAAAGAACGTGTAGGGCTGCGCGAGCGGTATTTCGGTGGGCG
>DASZCB010000501.1:0-3552 GCA_035943575.1 Rhodanobacter sp.
AACCGGTCACGCCGGACACCGTGTTTCGGCTCGCCTCGCTGTCGAAGGCCTTTGCCACTGCCATCACCGGCCTGCTGGTGGATGACGGCAAGCTGAGCTGGGACACCAAGTTGGTCGACGTGCTGCCTTACTTCAAGCTCAAGGACATGCAGGCCGCCGCCCAGGCCACCGTGAGCGACATCCTGGGACAACGGCTGGGTCTGCCGCGCAACACCTACGACAACATGCTCGAAGGCGACATCTCGTACGAGGAGCTGGTGCGCAAACTGGACGAGATCGACCTGGTCTGCGGCGTCGGCCAGTGCTACGGCTACCAGAACGTCGCATTCGGCATGATCGGCGACGTGGTGCTCGCGCGCACCGGCGATTTCTTCTACCGCCAGGTCGACAAGCGCGTCTTCTATCCGCTCGGCATGACCACCGCCAGTTACGGTCGCGCCGCGCTGGAATCCAGTAAGAGCTGGGCGCGCCCGCACCGCGCGACCAGCCATGGTTGGGTGCCGTTCGAGCCGAGCGAAACCTATTACCGGGTCGCCCCGGCGGCCGGCGTCAACGCCAGCCTGCGCGACATGGAAAAATGGCTGATCGCGCAGATGGGCGATCGTCAGGACGTGCTGCCGACCGCGCTGCTGGATGTGCTGCACGCCCCAGGTGTCGCCACGCCCAGCGAGCTGCATGCCACGCCATGGCGCCGGGCGCGACTGACCGACGCGCACTATGCGCTGGGCTGGCGGGTCTACGAATACGGCGGCGAAACCCTGATCTTTCATGCCGGCGCCGTGGCCGGCTATCGCACCATGATCGGCTTCTTCCCGAAGTACCACGCCGGCGTGGTCACCCTGTGGAACTCCACCGGCCCCATTCCCAGCGGATTGATGCCGATGGTGTTCGACGATCTGCTGAACCTGCCGCATGAGGACTGGGCCAAGATCGAAAGCGATGCCGAGCCGGCCGCGGCGACGCCCAGCCGCAAGAAGCCGCGCAAGCACCGGACGACCAAGCGTCACCAATGAGTCGTGACTCGCACGTCCCCAACGAAAGACGGCGCATGGGAACCATGCGCCGTCCGGTTGCTGCAGTCAGGTCAGACGTCAACGATCAGAGCTTGAACTCGATCCGCTGCTGCTTGGTGCTGGAAACCGCCACACCGTCCTTCATCGCCGGCGTGAACCGGTAACGCTCCACGGCATCCATCGCGGCACGATCGAAAACACGGCGCGGCTGTGCATCAACGACCTTGATGTCGCCGGTCTGCCCATCAGTGCCGATCGTGAACGACACGATGACCCAGCCTTCCTGTCGGGCGCGCATCGCCGTCGTGGGATAGCGCGCCGCGACTGCCTTCACCAGCGTCGCATTACTGGTCTGGGCTGAGGCGTTGCCACTGTCCGCCGCGACGCTCGTGGCGTTGCCATTCGCCGACGAGGGAGCCGTCGACGGCTGCTGGCTTGTCTGTTGCGCCGTGCGCGCCTGCTGCGCTTTTTGTTGCTCCACCGCAGCCTGCTGGGTCTTCTGCTGGTCAACGGCCAGCTTGTCTGCCGCCAGCTTGTCAGCTGCCGCCTTCTGTGCCGCCAGCTGCTGCGTCTTCTGCTGGTCGAGCGCATCCTGCTGCTGCTTATCCAGCGTCTTGCGCTGGGCATCCAGCTTGGAACGCAGGATCGTCAAGGTGAAGTTCGTCGGATCGGCCTTGGCCAGCAGATCGATCTGGCGCTGCGCTTCATTGAAATCACGCGAGTTGATCGACTGCTCCGCCGAGGTGGCGGCGAACGGGAACGTCTCACGCAGCGCATCGGAGGCCACCTTGTTGCCGGGGTCTTTCTCCAGCACGCGCAGATAGAACTCGAACGCATTGTTGCCGGTCGGCGCCAGGTAGCGTTGCCCGTTCATGGCGCTGCGCGCTTCGGCCAGCAGCTGGTTGACGTCCATCGCCGCCACGTTGACAGGCGGCGGTGGTACGGCTCGCGTCGCGGCAGATACCGGAGTGGACGGATGCCCGCCCGAGTCGGCCATGACCAGTTCCTGGTGCGGCTTGATGATCAGGAACCAGGCACCCACGGCCAGCAGGGCAATGACGGCAATGACGGCGATGACTACGGGCCGGATGGCCCCACGCGCATGCCGGCGTGTATCAAGTATGTATCGGGTATCCATGGTCTCTCGCTGAGTGTCGACAGATACCCGCGCTTTTTCCCCCTGTCCATCCAGGAGCGGCGAATCCCCGGATTCACCGCGGCGCGGATGTGCAAAAGGTAACTCCAATGACTCAGCACGGCAAATGGCGCGTGATTTCACAGTATTGAACGGAAATTTGTTCCAGGGATCCGGCGACCGGCAGCGCGAGGCACAACTCGGAGTCCGGCATCACTCATGCCGGCGCGGATCCATGGCATCGCAGCAAGGCTGCCTACTGCCCGGGCAGAATTTCCGACCCCACAAACGAAGCGTCCCGGCCAGGCCGGGACGAAGGCTTCTCGAAGTACTCTCCCCGCGCTGGGCACCGCGGGGAGAGAAATATCGATGACTGTCTTATTGGATGGTGTCGCTTGTTGCGTGTAGCTTACTTCTTGGCTTTGGAGGCCTTTGCGGTCTTGGTGGCTTTCATCACCTTGGCCGGTGCAGCTTTCTTGGCGGCAGCCTTCTTCGGCGCAGCCTTCTTCGCAACTTTCTTCACAGCGGCTTTCTTGGCAGCCGCCGGCTTCTTGGCAGCAGCTTTCTTGGCTGCCGGCTTCTTGGCAACCTTCTTCACGGCGGCTTTCTTGGCGGCCGGCTTCTTGGCGGCAACCTTCTTCACGGTGGATTTCTTGGCGGCCGATTTCTTGGCGGCCGGTTTCTTTGCGGCGGATTTCTTGGCAGTGGCCATGGTTCGTCTAAGCTCCTCATCAGTTGGCAGTGGTTGCCCAGTAAAAGCGTGCAGGAACGCCTCGACCAACAAGTCGCTGTTGGTGGCGTGCCGAAGATTGTTCACTTGGCGGTGGGTGCGCAAATCGGAAAGCCGCCGCAAAACATGCAGTGGAATCGAGACAGTGATCTTGCGTACTGCATTGGCCTTTTCACCGTGCTCGACATAAGGCTTGATGAATTTTGCTGTTGCCATAAAGCGCATTCCCCGTGATCTGATGCGAAAGCTATCCCTGAAGATTTCAGCTGTCAATTGATTTTAGTCATGAAATCAAACCCCTCCACCCTCCCCGGGCGAACCGAAAACCAGTCGCAGCATGGCCTAAAGAGTCATTGATGGCATTATCAATTGGACATCCATACGTCCAAACAGAATTTACACAAAAACGACAATATCCCTTGAAACCATTGCTGCACAACGATTTCACTGAATCGCATTATTCGCACAGCAAAAAATGACTCGCGCGAAATACGGTTTTTCGCAGACGGGATTCAGGTCGTCGCGACGCCTCCGGTAGATGAACGGAACACGACTGAAATCATTTTCGCCGACCGGCCGAATCGGGCAAAAAAGTTCGTCGCCCTACCTCGTGCAGACAGTCGATGGTGCCGCGAGCGGGATGCCGAACACTCCGACACACGTTGCCGAAGATC
>DASZCB010000502.1:0-2407 GCA_035943575.1 Rhodanobacter sp.
GGCCGAGTTCCTTGTTGATGATCATCTGGATCGCCACCGCGCGGCGCACGGACTCTTCTGTCGGCGTCGTGATCGCTTCGTCGTAGGCGTTGGTGTGCAGGCTGTTGCAGTTGTCGAACAACGCGTACATGGCCTGCAGCGTGGTGCGGATGTCGTTGAACTGGATCTCCTGCGCGTGCAGCGAACGGCCGGAGGTCTGAATGTGGTACTTCATCATCTGGCTTCTGCTACTTGCGCCATAGCGCTCGCGCATGGCGCGTGCCCAGATGCGGCGGGCGACGCGGCCGATGACGGTGTATTCCGGGTCCATGCCGTTGGAGAAGAAGAAGCTGAGGTTGGGCGCGAAGTCGTCCACGCTCATGCCGCGCGCGAGGTAGTACTCGACGATGGTGAAGCCGTTGCTCAGGGTGAAGGCGAGCTGGCTGATCGGGTTGGCGCCCGCTTCGGCGATGTGATAACCGGAGATCGACACCGAGTAGAAGTTGCGCACCTTGTTGTCGACGAAGTACTGCTGGATGTCGCCCATCATGCGCAGCGCGAATTCGGTGCTGAAGATACAGGTGTTCTGCGCCTGGTCTTCCTTGAAGATGTCGGCCTGCACGGTACCGCGCACCGCCTGCAGGGTTTCCTTCTTGATGCGCGCGTAGGTTTCCGCATCCACCAGCTCGTCGCCGGAGACGCCGAGCAGGCCCAGGCCCAGACCTTCGTTACCCTTGGGCAGTTCGCCGTGGTATTGCGGGCGCTGCACGTTTTTGTAGATCGCGGCGATCTTCTTTTCGGCGGCGGCCCAGCGGGCGTCGTCTTCGCGCAGGTACTTCTCGACGTTCTGGTCGATCGCCGTGTTCATGAACATCGCCAGGATCATCGGCGCGGGGCCGTTGATGGTCATGGAGACGGAGGTGCTGGGCGCGCTGAGGTCAAAGCCGGAGTACAGCTTCTTCATGTCGTCGAGCGTGGCGATGTTCACGCCGGAGTTGCCGATCTTGCCGAAGATGTCCGGGCGCGGCGCGGGGTCTTCGCCGTACAGCGTGACCGAGTCGAACGCGGTGGACAGGCGCGTGGCGGCACCGCCCTGGCTGAGGTAATGGAAGCGGCGATTGGTGCGCTCGGGAGTGCCCTCGCCCGCGAACATGCGGGTGGGATCCTCGCCACTGCGGCGGTACGGATACACGCCGCCGGTGTACGGGTAGTGGCCCGGCAGGTTCTCGCGGCCGAGGAAGCTGACCAGCTCACCCCAGTCCTTCGACTTCGGCGGCGCCACTTTCGGAATCTTCTGGTGGCTGAGCGAGTCGCGGTAGTTCTCGACGCGGATGACCTTGTCGCGCACCTTGTATTCGTTGACGTCGGCGGTGACCGACTTGTACAGCGCCGGCCACTCGCGCAGCTGGTGGATCGCTTCGTGGCTGAGTTCCTTGAGAGCGGCGTTGTAGCGTTGGCGCAAGGTGATCAGCGAGCGGTCGCCTTCGGCGTGCAGGTCGGCGCTGTGGTACAGGTCGAGCGCGCGCGGCAGCTTTTCGTCGCCCAGCTCTTTCAACGCCTCGTAATAATGCTGTGCCTTGCTGGCGTATTCGGCCTGGTGCTCGATACCGCTGTTGATGCTGCGGCCCTGCTCGGCGATCTCGGCGAGGTAGCGCACGCGGGCGCCGGGAATCAGCACGGTGGCGCGCGGCGACTTCAGCGTGGTGTCGAGTTGGGGTTTCCAGTCGAGCTTGCTGTCTTTGTAGGAGCCCACCTTGTCCGCAAGGGACCCCCTTCGGTCGTGGGCGATCGATGCATCTGGTGTGCCGTGATCGCGCACAGGGTGCGCTCCTACATCGCCGAGATGGAGCTTCTCACGCATCAGGCGGCACAGGTTCGAGAACATCCAGGTGACGCCCGGATCGTTGAACTGGCTGGCGATGGTGGGATAGACCGGTACATCTTCGTCCTTGAGGGCGAACGCGGTGCGGTTGCGCTTCCACTGCTTGCGAATGTCGCGCAGCGCGTCTTCGGCGCCGCGCTTGTCGAACTTGTTGAGTACGATCAGCTCGGCGTAGTCGATCATGTCGATCTTCTCGAGCTGGCTGGCGGCGCCGTATTCGCTGGTCATCACGTAGACCGGGAAGTCGACCAGGTCGACGATTTCCGAATCGCTCTGGCCGATGCCGGCGGTTTCGACGATCACCAGGTCGTACGGCTGGCTCTTCAGGAAATCGATGCAGTCGTGCAGCACGATGCTGGTGGCGGCGTGCTGGCGACGCGTAGCCATCGAGCGCATGTAGACGCGATGGCTGCGCAGCGAATTCATGCGGATACGGTCGCCGAGCAGCGCGCCACCGGAACGGCGACGGGTGGGATCGACTGCGAGCACGGCGATGCGCATCTGCGGGAACGCGTGCAGGAAACGCAGCAGCAGCTCGTCCACCAT
>DASZCB010000503.1:0-1875 GCA_035943575.1 Rhodanobacter sp.
AAGCAATGCGCAGTTCTGGGAAACGCGTCTGCGCGGTTTGGGCGAAGCGGTGCCACCGATCCGCATCGGCACGCGCGTGCGTGCGTTGAGCTGGTTTGCGCAGCGCTTCGGTACCGAGTTCGTGATGCCGACGGTGGTGCGGCTGGAACATGCCGACCATGACGCCACGCCGGTCGATCGCAGCGGCCATCGCGACCATTTCATCCCGCCGCACGAGTTGGATGCGCACGGTCATAGGCATCGCACGCAGAGCGGCAATACGTTGCGCGCAGCGGTACTCGGCGCCAATGATGGGCTGGTCTCCAACGTCAGCCTGGTGATGGGCATGGCCGGCGCCGCCTCCGGCGATCGCGCGGTGTTGCTGGCGGGTCTGGCCGGGCTGGTTGCCGGCGCGTGCTCGATGGCGTTGGGCGAATGGCTGTCGGTGAACAGTTCGCGCGAGTTCTATCAGGCGCAGATCACCGAGCGCGCCGAGCGTCTCGCGGTGGCGCCAGAGGATGGCCTGCGACACATCGCCGGCATCTATCGCGAGAAGGGGCTGGAGCCTGCCGCTGCCGAGCACCTGGCCGAGCACATTGCCGAGACGCCGCGCGCGGCGCTGGACATGCTGGTGCGCGAGGATCTGGGCGTCGATCCGGGCGAGCTGGGTGGCTCGGCATATGGTGCGGCGGTCTCGTCGTTCTGCCTGTTCGCCTGCGGCGCGCTGTTTCCGGTGGCGCCGTACTTTTTCCTCGGCGGACACGCCGCCCTGTTGGCCAGCGCGTGTTCCACCGCGGCTGGACTGGCGCTGATAGGCATCGGCACCTCGCTGTTCACCGGGCGCAGCATGCTGTTCTCGATCGCGCGCCAGTTCGGCATCACCGCCGCCGCCGCCGCGATCACCTATGCCATGGGCCACTTGCTGGGCATGCTGCTGGCGGGTTGAAGGAACGAACACGTGGTGCGCTTGGTATGCTGCGCCATCGCCCTGTCGCTGTGCCCTGCGAATGCTCATGTCCGATGTCCTCGATCTCACTTGTGATCTGATCCGTCGCCGTTCGGTGACGCCAGAAGATGCTGGCTGCCTGCCGTTGATCGGGGCGCGCCTCGAGCATGCGGGCTTTCGCGTCGAGTACCTGCGCTACGGCGAGGTAAACAATCTGTGGGCCACGCACGGCACAGCTGAACCGACGCTGGTATTTCTCGGCCACACCGACGTGGTACCCAGCGGGCCGGAGGCTTCATGGCAAAGCCCGCCGTTCGAGCCGACCATTCGCGATGGCCGTCTATACGGCCGTGGTGCCGCCGACATGAAAGGTTCGGTGGCGGCGATGGTGGTGGCGCTGGAGCAATTCGTGACGACGCATCCGCAGCATCGCGGCCGGGTCGGCCTGCTGCTGACCAGCGACGAGGAAGGGCCGACCAACCTCGATGGCGTGCGCAAGGTGGTGGAACACTTTCGCGCCAGCGGCGAACACATCGACTGGTGCGTGGTAGGTGAGCCATCGGCGAAGGAGAAGCTCGGCGACCTGATCCGTGTGGGCCGCCGCGGCTCGCTGTCGGGTACGCTCACTGTGCGTGGCGTACAAGGACATGTGGCCTATCCGGAAAAGGCGCTGAATCCGATCCATGCTTTCGCGCCAGCACTGGCCGAGCTGGCGGCAGAGCGCTGGGACGCAGGCAATAGCGACTTTCCACCCACGTCGTTCCAGGTCTCGAATCTCAATGCTGGCACCGGTGCCAACAATGTCATTCCCGGTGAGCTCACCGCGTTGATCAACTTCCGCTACTGCACGGCCAGCCGCGCGGAAGATCTGCGTGCACGCGCCGAGGCCATCTTGCGCAGGCACGGCTTGGATTTCGTGCTGGACTGGAACCTTTCCGGCGAACCGTTCC
>DASZCB010000504.1:0-5701 GCA_035943575.1 Rhodanobacter sp.
GACTTCGAGAATATCGGCTTCATCCTCAACCAAGAGTATTCGCGTGCTGGGCACCATGGGCGAGAACACCTGCGAACTTCGGGCGTTGAGCGTCTCATGCATGCAGTTGCGATTCTGTGAAAGCTTAAGTTGTCCGTAGACCCACGAGCTGCCGCCGTGACCTAATCACGCGCGTTGCGAGCGCGATCGGCATAGTCGATGTCGAGCGGAGCGCACAAGAAGTTGATGACTCGACGACAGCATTCGGAGATTCCGCATTTCTACTTGGGCGGCCGCTCTAGCAGACCGCAAAAACCTGGGCTCGCGATCGTTCCGACGTGTCTAGGCTACGTGGCTTCATCGGTGCAGGCTCTGAACCAATGGCAGAGGACACTAGCAGGCTGTTGAGAAGCCCCGATCTGGCGCGCTGACGATAGCCTCGATCAATGAGCTGCGGGAAAGGGGAAGCCGAAACAGTCCGGTTCGCCGCGCTACAGGCGCACGTCTCCTGTGTTCGCTCAGGTCGGCGACTACTCACCGATACTGCCGAGCCGGATCAGGTTGTACGCCGCGAACGTCCACGTCACCCATCCGCGCCCCGTCGCGCTCGCCGGTGCCGCTGGCGTGCCGGATACAGGGCCGGTGATTAGGGAGCGTTATCGAGGGTAGGGTGGGCGTCTGCTTCCGACGGCGAATTCAACCGGTGGACGCAACACACTGAGACTTGCCCTCAGCACGTCACCCATGCGTCATTGTGTTTCGTCGGCGTGCTGGATTGCCTCATTAATGGCTTGTGCACGCCTGGCTATTTGGTCACGGATGGCAGGGCTATGTGTAATGCGCGCCGCTCGCGCTGCATAGGAAACGAAGTTTCGCGGCCCAACATAGAGGTAGGACCGGTTGATCCGTCCACGCTTGATGGGCACAGACTTTTTCGCGACGCCCCGTGCGTTGGTTATCTTGGTTCTGGCACGGTCAGCTTTCCGCACGCCTTTTCTGAGGCGATTGTAAAACCTTGCTACACCGCCGCTTCGGAGCCGCACCCTGCGCCCATCGTAGGTCAGGCCAAGGTATTGCAGGGCAGGTTTAGCGGTCGTGCCAGATAGCCCGAAAAGGCACTCCTCCAATTTTTCTGGCTGCACTTCTAATTTGATGGAATTCACAAGAGATTCAACGAGGCTTTTCGCGTTCTCCGCTTGGTCGGGCGGAACGATGCAGAGGACGTCATCGCAGTAGCGCCGGTAGAGGCCGCCCCAGGCGTTGACCTGCCCAGCAAGCTGCTCATCGAAATCGAGCATGTAGATGTTGGAGAGGACGGCGCTGAGTGGCGTTCCTTGAGGAATACCTTTGGTCTCTTGGTGCACCTGCAAATAGCCCGCGTCGACAATTCGCTCACGGAATTCCTTGGGTGTGCAAGCGCGTTCCCGACCGGAGGCTTTCGGCGCGTGCATGCTGATGCCGAAGGTGGCGTAAAGCGTTACTTGTTGGACCGTAGAAAAGCGGGTCAGCGAACGATACAGCGCATAGTGGTCGGGCGGGAGCGACGAGGTACTTAGGACGTCGCACCACTTTCGCCGCAAGAGTTGGTGCTCGAGATTGTCGAAGAAGCCGCTGATGTCATAGGCCAGAGCAACGCAGGGTCGATTGGCATCAATCCATTCGAATGCCTCGTGGGCAAAATGGATATTGCAGCGACCATCGCCGGTTCTAAACGCGGTCACGACGTGATCCAGCTTGAGCTTTCGTAGCCGTTGCTCATACAGCTTAGTCAGCTTCTCGGCGTAATACGCATAAAGCGCCGCGTCGCGATGAGAGGCATAGCTGATAGACCGACGTTTTTCCTTGACTACGAAGCTGTTGCCTTTGCGTCGCAGCTTCCGGATTACTTTGATGTTGGTAATCAGGGGAAAGAAGGACCACTGCGCGACCCGCTCTGGGTTCGATACTGCCGCAGCGATAGCGCTGCGCGTCGGCGGCTTATCGATGTGCAGGTAGCCCCGTAAGCGGAGCGGATCGTTCGCCATAGTTAGCTGAGGGAGTGGGTCGCGGCTACCCATACTACCCCCCTCAGCTTCCGGAATCCCAAGGGACCCTCGACGGGGCATAGCCACCGTCACCGCTGGTGCAATCACACTGATATTAAACTACTCACTGAGGACCGTACGCGTGAACATCACTGCCCGACTCGTTTTAGCTCAGCTGCTCGGTACAATGTGGTTCGGTGGCGGGGAGTCCCCGGCGCCGATTGACATCGCAAAAAGCACCCACACCGCCGTTACATGGCGTGGTGCGAAGACAATATGGGCGTTTTCACGATCATCAAGGCCGTCGGATCAACTAAATTTGGGCTGATGCTTATTGCCAACTAGCTGACCGCCTGACTGAGGGTCGCCTGCTGGGCACAATCGACCCCCAGCAACCGACCCAACTCGGAACTACCGCTCTTGGCCGTGGTCTGTCCTGCGGTGCCGATGAGCGCTGAGCAGGCTGCGATGGGTAGAGACTGGCTCATATCAGGTATGCGCCATCGACAAGGAGATGATGCGCGTGCGGGCACATCGTCACCCCGGTCAAGTGGGGGGGTTCTAGATCTCTACCTGCATCTCATAGCCATGTCGGCGGAGGTCCCTATTTCCGCCATTTGTCGGGACCTGGTCCAACATTACGCACGCGCTCGATGTGAATGGTGGCATCGGGATTCAATTCTTTTGCTTTAGAGATTGCATCCGCCTGAGTCGGCGCCACTGCGCTGGCACGGTCAGCGCCCGGCTTGAGGACCCGATAGGAACCATCTTCGCGCCGTTCAATGAAGAATTCGTCAGCCATCACTTTTCTCCGCGATGAAATTAGGGCAATGCAGGAAGCAGCGCCTGCTCGCGCGTCCATCATAGCCACGTCTGCTGGGCGATGATTCAATTCTGCTGGGCATACATTTGAAGGGCAGCGAGCCGTTGCGCGGCGCGATGCCGAACGACAGGTTCTGGCCGATGGTTACCCTTGCGGTCCAGGTGACGGCCGGGCAAGCTGCGGCGGGCAGAGGCCGCCACCCGAAGCGGACGTTCTCGCCAAAAGTTGAATTGAATCCATTTTAAAAATCTACCGGTCTTAGGGGGCATCGTGGAAGCTCGGTCCGTGTGGATCATAGTTGCTGCATTTCTAGGCAATTGTCTCTTCGTTTGGGGTGTTTCTGCCTACAACAACCGACTAAAGCGACTTGCTCCGCCCAACGAAAACGTCGATGTTAGAAGCCCAGATGCTGAGCGGCGCTTTGCGCGGCTGAGCAACTTGTTCGTCCTCTACTATCTAGTATTGACTGTCGTGTTCGTGGTCCTGATGTATGCCGTTTCGACACAGATCGCGACATGGTGCTTATCCTGGTTGCCAACGGCAGAACTGAGCATTCCTGCGACGGGCAGCAGCCTATCTTCTTTGGTTGCGCTGCTCTCGGGCATGGGCCTTACGGCGATAACCTCTGGGCCGATCATGCGCTTGATATGGCCAGTCAACGGCACATTCTTCTCCACGTACCTATCAGTTCGTCGCTATGGTTGTGATCACGATCGTTTGTGCCGCGGCTTATCGTTTCCTCTGTTGCTGATTGCGGCTGCAGTCCTTGGGTTTGGAACGAATAGCTATGTGCAGGCAAGATCCACCGTAATAGCAGAGCGTTCGTTCCTCGACGTGCGAGAGAGTACGTACGAGTATTCCAATATAAAGAGCATAGAAACTGGTGTGGGACGGCTTGGACGAGGATTCGGTCGCGATTACTTCATCACATTTCGAGACGGAACCGGCTTCGATTTCTATCGTCGACTTCCGTCAGGTGGCGAACTTGAGCGCAGGCGGCTCGCAGAGGTCATTTCTAGGAAGTCCGGCATTCCCATAGTCGAAGTCAAAAATTTCTAAGATGTGGGGAATGTCCGCCGCCGACAACGGACGCTGGAGCAGGGCGATTAGCCCGTGTTATCGGGGGTAGGCGATACGCCACGGCCGGCCGGCGCCTCCAGCGTCGGGCAGCACAGGGCAGGCTCGGCGTTCGCGCCAGGGGCCGCGCCGCTGGCGGTACAAATCCACTACCATCGCGCCAGTGACGGTCAACGTGCCAGTCCACTACCGAGCCGGCGTGGGCGGCGCCGTTGGCCGCGCCGCGTGGCCACGGCCATGTCGCACGCCATGCGACGGGTCTTTCATACGTTCTGCGAAGACGACATCAGGAGAGGGGACGAGATGGAGATCAAAGAAGCGATCGTTCAAGGCATCGCGAAAGAAGCCAACAGCGCCGAGGTCACGGCCAAACCGCGTCAGCACACCTCGCCGATCGATGCGCAGATGACCAAGCTGGCGGCCGACCTGCTGGAGGTTTACGGCAAGGGCACGAGCAACTACGGCACGTTGAGCACCGATCTGGAGACCTATGCGTTTCCGCGCCATTTGCAACGCTACATGGAGGGCCAGCAGGATTTCATCGCGTTCTCGCAAGCCACGGCCAATCTCGTGGTCGCCGAACTGAAGGGCTCGCTGTTAGCCACGGGCGGCTTTTATGTCTTTCTGCGGTACACGAACCAAGGTACGGATTGGTTGCTAGTCGTCGGCCTGAAAACCAAAGAAATGACCAGTATCGATGAAGACAGTTTGGATCTGCGGGCGGCGCTCACGCTGGATATCCAGCACCTGCATGAAGCCGCGCGCATCGATCTGGATAAGTGGAAGCAGGGCGCGCAGCCGTACCTGTCGTTCATCAAGCGGAGCGGCCGCCAGGACGATGTGACCAAGTACTTCCGCAAGGCGCTGGGTTGCACTGACTACACCGATGCCAAGTTCAATACGGAGACCGCGACCAAGGCCATCGATGCCTATTGCGAGCAGAATGCGCTGCCTGCGGAGGAGAAGCGCGAGGTCCGCGCTAAGGTGTATGCCTACTTCGAGGAAATGCGTGAAGCCAACGAGCCGGTGACGCTTACGGCGATGTCGGCTCTGATCAATTTCAAGGAACCGACGAAGTTCACCGATTTCGTCAAAGCCAATAACGAAACGTTCCCAGTGAGCGAAACGTTCGCGCCGCACAAACGCTCTTACGTCCGCTATCACCGCATTTCAGGAACCATGGGCAATATCAAGGTCAGCTTCGACGTCGACGATGTGCTGCACGAACGCGTGGATCTGGATGCCGAGGCCAATATCTTGGTCATTCGAAACGTGTCGGCCCGGCTGCGCGAGGAGATTCTGAAGGCGAAGGGTTATGGCGCCGCCGAGTGACGCGCTGAGCTTAGCGATTCGCCTGACGCGTGAGTTCGGCTTGCCGCCGTCGGCATCGCAGGGCTTGGTCACCACGGCGATTCATGACCCCGATCGCTTCAAGGCGATCGAGGCCGAACTTGATGCTGCACTGATGCTGGAGGCCTCCCACGCAGCCTCCGGCAAGATCGAATGGAAGCTGCCCAAAGGTTATTTTCTGACCTTCGCCGACCTCTTAAGCGTGCCGAGTCATCGGCGAACCGTGCCGGAGCGGTTCTTTGTCGCCGAGGCCGATGTGCTCTATCAAGAGGAGGCTTCCGCGGCCTTCCTTGCGGCCCAACCGCCGGGATCGACCGGGGCGATCCTTCGGGAATATCTCGAGGCCGCCGCTTTGCTGTCCGCACTCGTCACCTGCGCGGACCATGTGCCCGCGACTGGCAGCCAGATTAGCTTGGTCTTCCTGCACAAGCGCAAGCTGGTCATCTCC
>DASZCB010000505.1:0-2610 GCA_035943575.1 Rhodanobacter sp.
TCACCTTTCTGAAGCCGATCTCTTCGGCGATCGCGATCGGCACGGGCGGCCCGTTCGGTGCGGAAGGCCCGATCATTGCCACCGGCGGCGCGCTCGGTTCGTTCGTCGGCCAGTTGCTGCATGTGACCGGGGCCGAGCGCAAGGTATTGCTGGCGGCCGGCGCAGCGGCGGGCATGGCCGCGGTGTTCGGTTCGCCGGTCGCGGCGGTGGTGCTGGCGATCGAACTGTTGCTGTTCGAGCTACGTCCGCGCTCGCTGATTCCGGTGGCGCTGGCTACCGTGGCGGCGACCGGTGTGCGTTATGCCACGGTGGGTTCAGCACCGGTGTTCGCGATGCCGGCACTGGCCACGCCGGGCCTGATGGCGCTGCTTTCGTATGTCGGCATTGGCGCCTTACTCGGCCTGATCAGCGTAGGCGTGACCCGGGTCGTCTACGGCATCGAGGACCTATTCGAGAAGCTGCCGATCCACTGGATGTGGTGGCCGGCGATCGGTGGTGTCGCAGTGGGCGTGGTCGGCTATTTCGCGCCGCTGACGCTGGGCGTGGGCTACAGCAACATCGAGGACATCGTGACAGGCCAACTCACCTTGCATGCGTTGGCGTTCCTCTGCGTGATGAAATTCCTGTCGTGGTCGATCGCGCTGGGAAGTGGTACTTCCGGCGGTACGCTGGCGCCGTTGTTCACGATCGGTGGCGCGTTGGGCGCGCTGATCGGCATGGGATTGGCCATGCTGGCGCCGCAGTTCGGCATCGATCCACGGATCGCCGCGCTGGTCGGCATGGCAGCGATCTTTGCTGGCGCCGCGCGTGCGCTGCTCACTGCCGTGGTGTTTGCGTTCGAGACCACCGGCCAGCCGGCCGGCTTGCTGCCGTTGTTGGGTGGCTGCACCGCCGCGTACCTGATTTCCGCACTGCTGATGCGCAACACCATCATGACCGAGAAGATCGTCCGGCGTGGCGTGCGCGTGCCGGTCGAATACGTGGCCGATTACTTGGATCAGGTGGTGGTGCGCGACGCCTGCACGCACAAGGTGGTGACCCTGCGTACCACGCAGACGCTGGCAGAGGTGCGCCGCTGGTTCAACGAGGGCCTGCCCGACATGCAGCATCAGGGCTATCCGGTGATCGACGCCGCCGGCCATGTGCGCGGCGTGCTGACCCGCCGCACCCTGCTAGATCCGCAGTGGTCGTACACCTTGACCCTTGGCGAGCTGGTGCTGCGCGAGCCGATCGTGGTGAAGGAAAGCCATTCGCTGCGCGAGGCGGCCGATCACATGGTGGCGCAGAACGTCGGCCGCCTGATCGTGGTGGGCGATGAAGCACCGCACCGGCTGGTCGGCATCCTCACCCGCGGTGACATCCTCGCCGCACACGCACAGCGCCTGCAGGAGGCGCGCCAGTCCGGGCGTTACCTGCATTTCCGAAAGGCGTTGGTGGTGAAGCGTCCGGTCAAGCCGGCCGGCTGATGCTTCCGATGTCGTCGGTTGCGGTACCGCGGACGACAGATACTGCGCGGGTCATCGGAGCAAAGGCCTAGGCCCGATGGCTACTGCAAGCGCGGAATCGTTTGGCGTAGCGTGTGTCCGGATCGCGCATGGTGCGCGCTTGGAGGTCATCATGGCTATGCAAAAGAACGTTGCCCTGACTTTGGAAGGGCTGATCGAAAAGTACGGTATCGCCGCAGTAGCGGCGCTGCGCAATCCGGCATTGTGGGACGTGATCGTCCCGCACGGACCGATCCAGAACGGCAAGTTGTCCGCGACCGCGAAGAAGCAGCTGCATGGCGAACTGGATGCGGTCTACGGCGCCCTGCTCAGCAATGCCAAGGCCGGCGATGCAATATCCGGCGCATTCGCGGCGCACGTGGCGATGCAGAAAGCGGCCATGCACTGAACGAATCTTGCTACCTGGCAAGGGAAAGGTCGTGTTGTCCTGGCGACCTTTCCCGCAGGGTATGCATGCCAAGGGTCGAATGGACCCTCGCGGATGGTCAGGCCATCAACTGATCGCCGACCAGCACCACGTCGGCCGGACGTCGTGCGAACAGGCCGACGGTGACGATGCCGGGCAGCTGGTTGAGCTCGCCCTCCAGCGCGGCCGGGTCGGTGATCTGCCAGCCGTGCACGTCGATGATCCAGTTGCCGTTGTCGGTGACCACGCCGTCGCGCCACACCGGCTGGCCGCCACGCTTGACGATCTCGCGGCCGATCAGGCTGCGCGCCATCGGGATCACCTCGATCGGCACCGGAAACTTGCCGAGCAGCTCGACCCGCTTGCTGGAGTCGATGATGCAGACGAATTTCTCGCTCGCCGCGGCGACGATCTTCTCGCGCGTGAGCGCCGCGCCGCCGCCCTTGATCAGTCGCTTGTGCGGATCGCACTCGTCGGCACCGTCAATGTAGATCGTCAGCGGGCCGGCGCTGTTGAGGTCGAGCACCGGAATACCGAGCCGCTTCAGCTGCGCGGTGGATTGTTCGGAGCTGGAGACCGCGCCCTGGATGCGATCCTTCAGATCGGCCAGCGCATCGATGAAGAACGCCACGGTGGAGCCGGTGCCGACGCCGACGATGGCGCCATCCTCGATATAGCGGATCGCGGCCTCACCGGCCT
>DASZCB010000506.1:0-3860 GCA_035943575.1 Rhodanobacter sp.
CTTGTCGGCAAGTGGGTGAACATCGCCAGCCGCACCGCCGGCTTCGTGCACAAATTCTTCGGCGGTCGCCTGGCGCCGCAATTCGGCGCACCGGAAACCGCGCTGTGGAACACCTTGCTGGAACACTACGACGGCATCGCCGCGCTGTACGACAGCGGCGACTTCGCCGAAGTCACCCGTCGCTTCGTGCTGATGGCGGATCTGGTCAACGGCCACATCGCCGCCAAGGCGCCGTGGGCCATGGCCAAGGACGAAGCCCTGCGCGATGAACTGCATCAGGTGTGCTCGTTCGCGCTGACCGCTTTCCGTCTGCTGGCCGGTATGCTCAAGCCAATCCTGCCGGCCACCGTAGCCGCCGCCGAACAGTTCCTGGCCGCGCCGATCGCCGACTTCGACGACGCCCGCGCCGCGCTGCGCAACCATGCCATCCACGCCTTCGAGCCGCTGCTCGGCCGCATCGATCCAAAACTCATCGAAGCGATGGTCGAAGCCTCGAAGGATTCGCTCGGTGCTCCCAGCGAACCCGTTGTCGCACCCGTCAGAAACAAGAAACCGAAGGAATCCGGCAAGCCCGTGAGCGTGAACATCTCTGCCCCCGAAACCAGCGCAGCGCCGGCGACGATTGCCATCGACGACTTCATCAGGCTCGACCTGCGCATCGGCAAGGTCAGCGCCTGCGAGTTCGTCGACGGCTCCGACAAGCTGCTGCGCTTCGAACTCGACGCCGGCCCGCTGGGTACACGACAGATCTTCTCCGGCATCCGCGCCGCCTACGGCGAGCCGGAAAAACTGATCGGCCGCAACGTGGTCTTCATCGCCAACCTCGCCCCGCGCAAGATGCGCTTCGGCCTGTCCGAAGGCATGATCCTCTCGGCCGGCGACGGCGGAAGCGACCTGTTCCTGCTCGACGCCGACCAGGGTGCGAAGCCGGGTGCCACCGTCCGCTGATACCGCCATGACACTGGCCGACCGCATCGACGCACTGCTGCCGCAGACCCAGTGCGAGCAATGCGGCTATCGCGGCTGTCGGCCGTACGCGGAAGCGATCGCGCGTGGTGAGGTGGAAATCAACCAATGCCCGCCCGGTGGCGCGGATGGCATTGTGAAACTGGCAGCGCTGCTCGACCGGCCGGTGCTGCCGCTGAATCCCGAACACGGCATCGAAAAGCCGCGCACGCTGGCGCGCATCGTCGAGGCCGACTGTATCGGCTGCACCAAGTGCATCCAGGCTTGTCCGGTCGATGCGATCGTGGGCGCGGCGAAGTTGATGCACACGGTAATCGCCGACGACTGCACCGGCTGCGAGCTGTGCGTACCGGCCTGCCCGGTCGACTGCATCGTGCTGCTGCCGATGCCGCCTGAGCAGATCGACGCGGCACACGCCGACGCGGCACGCGAACATTTCCAACGCCGCGAGACACGCCTGCAACACGAGCGTGCGGAGCGCGAAGCCGAACTGGCGGCGCGCAAGGCGGCAGTCGATGTTGCTGTCGGGCCAGTCAACCCCGTGCTGGCAGCCTTGGCACGCGCCAGGGCGAAACAGCAGGAGCCGAAGCCATGAAGCGCGCCGACGTAATCGAGCTGTTCTCGCGGCTACGCGAGCTCAATCCGCATCCGACCACCGAGCTCGTCTACAGCACGCCGTTCGAACTGCTGGTCGCTGTGGTGCTGTCCGCGCAGGCCACCGACGTGGGCGTGAACAAGGCGACGAAGAAACTCTATCCGGTGGCGAACACGCCGCAGGCGATCCTTGACCTCGGCGAGGAAGGCCTGAAGCGCTACATCAGCACGATCGGCCTGTTCAATGCGAAGGCGAAGAACGTGATCGCGCTGTGTCGTCTGCTGATCGAACAGCACGACAGCGAGGTCCCGCACACCCGCGAAGCACTGGAAGCGCTGCCCGGCGTCGGCCGCAAGACCGCCAACGTGATTTTGAATACAGCTTTCAATGAGCCGACCATCGCCGTGGACACGCATATCTTCCGCGTCGCCAACCGCACCGGGCTGGCGCCGGGCAAGGACGTGCGCGCGGTCGAGGACAAGCTGGAGAAAGTGATCCCTGTCGAGTTCAAGCAAGACGCGCATCACTGGCTGATCCTGCACGGCCGCTATGTATGCAAAGCGCGCAAACCGGATTGCCCACACTGCGCCATTCGCGACCTGTGCCGCTACAGAGACAAGACTGTCGCGACCTGATCGACATCTTGGCGAAACAAGATACGGTTTGCTTGCGTCATCATTTTTTCATTGACACCAGCCCGCCATGCAGTCAGCATGCGCGCGCCTTCACTTGCACCAGAAACCCACGAGACCTGATCCCCCATGGACAGCGACCCAGCCAGTTGCACCCATACGACCCCTTTAGGGTGTTTGGTGCACATCGATATCTACTCTCGCGGCCCGGCCGCGAGTGGATCGCTGCCGGGCTGATCCACTCGCTCCGTGCGGCGTACACGGAGACGAGCATGAAAAAGATCCACCTGTTCGCTGCGGCCATCTGGCTTGCACTGGCGTCCACCCCTGCGCTGGCTGACGATGCGCCGCCGTTCGTACCGCTATTCGTGCCGCAATGGCTGGGCGCGCAATACACCTTCATCGACCAGCACCAATCGTCCCTGCACTCACCGTACAGCGGCCCGCTGAGCCTGCACGCACGTGGCGACACCGAGCGCTCGCACACGTTCGGCGCCTACTTTGGCGTCGCCTTGCCGGCGCATTTCCAGTTCTACTTCGACGTGGAAATGTTCAAGGGCGAGGCGGTAAGCGGAGCCACCGGCCTGGGTGGAGTCGCCAATGGCGACGTGGTGCATTCCGGTGGCGGCACCTTGAGCAAAACCGCCTACGTCGCACGCCGATACCTGCGCTGGACGCTGCCGCTAGGTGACGAACGCGAATCGGCCAAACGCGGTCAGGATCAGTTGCCGGGCGAAGAAGCCACCCACCGCATCGAGATCAAGCTCGGCAAGATGGCGGTAAGTGACGACTTCGACAAGAACCGTTACGCCGACGCCGCGCGCACGCAATTCCTGAATTGGTCGTTGCTCAACAACACCGCGTGGGATTTCGCCGCCGACACCCGCGGCTATACCGACGGGCTGATGTTGGGCTGGATCAACCCGAGCTGGAGCCTCCGCTACGGCGTCTACCTGATGCCCGTCGAAGCGAATGGAACGAAGCTGGAAGGTTCACCGCAACGCGCCCGCGGCGAGCAGCTTGAACTGACCCTGCAGCCGCACGCGGACGGCGCGGTCCTGCGGCTGCTGGCGTTCCGCAACATCGCGAACATGGGTGTGTACCGCGACGCCATCGCGTATGCGCTGGCCCATGGCACCATACCGGACATCCATGCCGACGACCGCCGCGGCCGACGCAAGTACGGCTTCGCCATCAACGGCGAGCTGCCGCTGGCGGACGATGGCGAGACCGGCTTGTTCGCCCGCGCGGGCTGGAATGATGGCCGCAACGAATCGTTTGCGTTTGCCGAAGTGGATCGCACGCTGAGCGCCGGCATGCAGCTCTCCGGTACGCACTGGGGGCGGCCGCAGGATCATCTTGGCGTGGCGTTTGCCATCGACGCGCTCTCACCGGCGCATCGCGACTATCTGGCGTCGGGTGGCCAGGGATTCACGCTGGGCGATGGCGCACTTGCCTATGGTAGCGAGCGCATTGTCGAGGCCTATTACAACATTGCGGTGATCGATCACCTCACGCTCGCGCCCGACATCCAGCTGATCCACAACCCAGGCTACAACCGCGCTCGTGGGCCGGCGCGCTTTGTCGGGATGCGCGCACATCTGGAGTTCTGATCCGGCAAATCAGCGGGTCGGCAACTGCGCCCGTTCCAGCGCTGCGATATGGCG
>DASZCB010000507.1:0-3371 GCA_035943575.1 Rhodanobacter sp.
ATTGATCCTGGTGCACCACCAGTTCGCCGAACGGCGTACGGTACGGATGCGCTACCACCAGCTTCGCCTCGTGCGCCAGCGCGTAGTTGCGCTGCAGTCGTACGGCATCGACGTGGACTGACACGACACCGTCCATCGGCGTGGCCGGATATATCTGGCAGTTGTTGAATACGTTGATGCTGTACACCGGCGTCAGTGAAGTGGCGTCGGGCAGCGGCTGCACGCGCAGACGGAAATCGCTGCCAGGGCAGTTCGGCATTTCGTTGCCGCCGAGGCTGAACAGATTCGCTCGCGACAGCACGCGCTCGCGCGGCGCCGCCAGCGCACCGCCATCTTTCGCAAAGGTCGCCGCGCGCACCGTCAGCGGCAGCTTCACCACGAACGGCTCGTGGTACAGCGGCGCATGGATCTCCGGCACGCTGCCGTCCAACGTGTAGTGCAGTTCACCGGCGCCCGCCTGGTTGGATAGCGTGACCTGTGCCGTACTGCTGGCTAGTGCGGCGTTGCGATCCGCCACGATGTCCGCCGCGAACGCGCTGTCGGCATAGCCGATATCCTGCTCACGGTAGCGCGCGAACTGCGCCGGCAGCCGGCCGAGAAAACTGTTCCAATCGCGCGAGGCGGCCGGCGACCAGTCCACCTCGCTCAACGCCGCGAGGCGCGGGAACACCGCATGCTCGACATGTTTCATCGTCGGCATGTGCTCGGTCCACGCATTCGCCTGCGCACCCAGCACATGTTGCGCCTGCGCCGCGTCGAGCTCCTGCGGCACCGGCTCGAACGCATACACGCTGGCGAGGCTTTCCACCGGAATGCGTCCGGCGGTTTCGTCGGCGCGATCGCTCTGTAATTGATCGAGATACAGCGCGGGCGCCGGCGACAGCACCACGTCGTGGCCAGCCTGCGCGGCCTTGATCGCGCCCTTGCTGCCGCGCCACGACATCACCGTGGCATCGGCCGGCACGCCGCCATCGAGGATCTCGTCCCAGCCGATCAACTTGCGCCCGTGCGCGGCGAGGTACTGACCGATGCGCTCGATGAACCAGCCCTGCAGTGCGTCCTCGTCCTTCAGGCCCAGCGCATGCATTTTCGCCTGTACCGCGGGCACGGCCTGCCACTGATCCTTGACTGCCTCATCGCCACCGACATGGATGTAGTGCGACGGGAACAAGGCCATCACTTCATCGAGTACGTTGTCGATGAACTGGAAGGTGGCGTCGTCCACGTTGTACAGGTACGGATTGACACCCCAGTCAACCGACACCGGCGGCCGCCGGCCAGTGACGCCCAGCTGCGGATACGCCGCCACCGCGGCCTGGGCGTGACCGGGCATGTCGATCTCCGGCACCACCGCGATATGCCGCGCAGCGGCGTAGGCGACGATGTGACGGATCTCGTCCTGTGTGTAGAAACCACCGTAACGCCCCGGCTCGCCGTCGTGTCCGGCATCGAGCGGTGTGCGCCACGCGCCGATGCGGGTGAGCTCAGGGTAGCGCTTGATCTGGATGCGCCAGCCCTGGTCGTCGGTGAGGTGCCAATGGAACACGTTGAGCTTGTGTTCGGCCATCTGGTTCAACAGTTGCTCGATCTCCGCCACGCTCTGGAAATGCCGTGCGGAATCCAGCATCAGCCCGCGCCAGACGAAGCGCGGCTGGTCGCGGATATGCGCGGCCGGCACCTGTACTGCGCCGTGTTGCGCGTCCGGCGTGAGCAGCTGCCACAGCGTCATCGCGCCGTAGAACAAGCCAGCGTCATCGCGCGCGCTGATGCGGATGCCAGCGGGCGTGACATCCAGCGCATAACCTTCACGGTTCGCCACCGGCGCGTGCGGATCAAGCCGCAGCACGATCGCATGCGCCATTGCCACACCCTGTCGTACCGACAGATGCAGGCCGCGCGTGCGGGCGATCAGCTCGGCCAGATAGGTTGCGGTCTGTCGGGTCGACGCCGCATGATCGGCGATCACGATCGACGTGTGTGCGTCGACGTTGAAACTGCCGCTGGCGACGCTGAGTTGCGCCGGCAGCGGAATCAGCGAAACCGGCGCTGCCGTGGCGGCATGCGCAACGCGTGCAGGCGACACGGCCAAGGCCGCACCGGCCAGCAGACATCCGAAAAACAGATAGGAAAAACGGCGTGTCATCGGCAATCTCCGTCGCAGGCGTCGAAGGATGCCATGGGCGGCATGGATGTGACGCTTTCAAAAAAAACGGGCCCGGTACGAGGGTCCGGACCCGAATGGGGGAAAGTGTGCAGCCGTCCATGGCTCGCGGTCGTGCAAAGAACAGATCAGAACTTGAAGCGCAGGTTCACGTAGTACTGGCGACCGTTGTCGTAGAAATAGTACGGCTGCTTGCCGATCGCATCAGTCTTTGTGTAGTACTTCAGCTTCGGGTTGTTGAGGTTCATCGCGTCGAACGACACCGACATCCAATCGTTGATGGTGTAACCGAGCGATGCCGCGAGGTTGCCCACGCCCGCCTGGTAGAACGTGTCCGCACGGGCCACGCCGGCATAGAACGACGAACGATAGGTGTAGCTCACGCGTGCATTGAAGCGGTCGTTCTCGAAGAAGGCGGACGCGTTGGCGGTCGTCTTCGACGTGCCCTGCAGCGGCTTGTCTCCGGTGGCGTGGCCACTGGCGTAGGTGTAGTTCGCGGATACGCCGAAGTTCTTGCCGATCGGCTGGATGTAATTGAGCTCGACACCCTTCACCTGGCCATTGGTGTTGGACGGCACGCTCACCGTATAGGTACTGAAGACATCCGCGCCGGCGTTGGTACTTGCCTGAATGTTCTTGTACGTCTGGAACACATTGCTGAAGGTCACGTAGTCCTTCAGATTCATCTTGTAGACGCCGGCGGACAGCAGACCGCGTGGCGCGAAATACCATTCCATCGCAGCATCGAAGTTAGTCGAGATCAGCGGCTTGAGTTTCGGATTGCCGCCGCTGCCCGCCAGAGTCAGATCGTTGAGGGACACGAAGCCGGCCAGCGCGGAGTAGTCCGGGCGGGTCATCGTCTGCGAGGCAGCGAAGCGTGCCACCAGCTCGTCGGTGACGTCGAACTTGAGGTTGGCGCTGGGCAGGAACTTGTCGTACTTGTTCTTGTACGTGTTCCAGTAGTAGTTGCCGAACGCCGAGCCGATGATCGGGCCGGTGGAGGTGGTCGCACCCGGATCGGGGTTGGTGCTGGTGTAGCCGATGTTCTGCTTGGTCTTGACGTAGCGCACACCGAAGTTGCCGCTCCAACCTTCGCCGGCGAAATTCGCCTGCAGGTAGGCAGCGCTGTCCTTTTCGTTGACCTTGTACACGTCGTTGAAATAGAAGCGTGTCACCGGGTTGCGGTTGGTGAACTTCGCATCGAATGCGG
>DASZCB010000508.1:0-9745 GCA_035943575.1 Rhodanobacter sp.
GTTACCAACTACAACTATCGCGCCTTCGTCGAGGAGGCGGTGGACAGCGCCCTGGCACAGACCCGCGCGCCGCTACAGGTGATTGTGGTCGACGACGGCTCCACTGACGGCTCGCCGGCGCTGCTGCAGCAGCGTTATGGCAATGACCCGCGAGTGACCCTGCTGCTGGGCGAGAATGGTGGCCAGCTGGCGGCCTTCCTGTGCGGGCTCGAGGTCGCCCGCGGCGACGTGATCTGTTTCCTCGATGCCGACGACAACTGGTTACCTGGCCATCTGGCGAAGATCGGCGAACTGTTCGATACGCGCAAGGACGTCGACTTTGTGTTCTCCGACCTGGAGTTGTTCGGCGACGAGAGCGGCCACATGCGCTTCGCCGACCGCCCCTATGACCTCGGCTACACCATCGTCAGCACCTACATGCTGGCGCACTGGTACGGTGCGCCCACCTCGGCACTCGCCTTGCGTGCGCACTGGGCGCGTCGCACGCTGGACCTGCCGGCGGATTTTCGCGCCAACTGGCGGCTGTCGGCAGACAACTGCCTGGTCTATGGCGCCAGCGTGCTGGGCGCGCGCAAGTACTATCTACCTACCGGCTGCGTGCGCTATCGCATTCATGGCAACAACGGCTGGTGGGGCAACCGCACGCGTTCCAACGAATTCCTCAACCGTTTCCGTTCGCGTTGTCTGATCCAGCATTATGCCCGCGGCATCGGCCTGGATGAGAGCTGCGTCGAGTATACCAAGCATGAGTTCAAGACCAAGCCGGACCCGAGCTGGCGCGAAGCCCAGCGCTACGCGATGCTGGTGCGCAAGCGGCATGGTTCTTGGTGGCGGAATCTAGAGCGGGCGGTGGCCATCCTGTGGTCGGTGTGGCGCCGTCGCGCGCAGGCCCCGCTGGAGCACCGGGACCTCGACTGATGCGCATCAGTGTCGTCGTCATCACCTACAACTGGCCTCAGGCACTCGAACTGGTTCTGCGCGCGCTGGCGCAGCAGAGCGAGCTGCCGTACGAGGTAATCGTCACGGACGACGGCTCGCGGAATGACACGCGTGCGCTGCTCGAACTGTTGGCGACCGACTACCCGACTCGCCTTGTACACCTGTGGCAGGATGACGATGGCGCCCGCATGAGCTGCGCGCGCAACCGTGGCATCGCCGCCGCGCAGGGCGACTACGTGGTGCTGCTCGACGGCGACATGGTGGCCGAGCGGCATTTCATCGCCGATCACCGCAGGTTCGCGCGGCACGGTTGTTTCGCGCAAGGCTCGCGTGTGCTGACCGATGCCGCATTGAGCCAGCGCATGCTGGCCGAGGTTGCATTGAATCGGAACCTGGTGATACCGGGCTTTTTCAGCCGCGGCATCGAACGGCGTCGGCATACGCTGCGAATACCGTTGCTGGCGAATCTCTACGCCAAGCCGCACGTCCGGCGGCGCGGCATCAAGAGCTGCAACATGGGCTTCTGGCGCGACGATCTGTTGCGCATCAACGGCTTCAACGAGGCGATGACCGGCTGGGGTCGCGAGGATACCGAACTGGCCGTGCGCGCCTTCCATGCGGGCCTGCTGCGGCGCGACCTGCGGTTCAGCGCGCTGGTGACGCATCTCTACCACCACAGCCGCAAGCACGTTGTCGACAATCCGAATGATCGCATCGTGGATGACACACGGGCGCGCCAGTTGATCCGCTGCGAGCTCGGCCTCGACCAGCACCTGCCGGAATTCGCGATTGCCCCGATTGATCTGCGCGCCGTCCTGCGTGACGGCGGCGTGGCTCAGAGCAGCTGACGCAGAGCCGCGTCCAGCCGGCCGGCGAAGGCCGTCTCGTTCGATGCAAACCATGTCCGCGCCTGTTCGCCCAGCGTACTGCGTTCGTGCTCGGGCATCGTCATCAGGCGTTCGATGGTGGCTTCGAGCGCGGCTTCGTCGAAGTGGTAACGGGTGGCCAGATTGAACGGACCTGCTCCGTGGGCGCTGACCAGCAGGCCGCGTGTCGCGGTGACCAGTTCGTTCATCGGCGGCACATCGCAGGTGATCACCACCGCCTTGCAGCTCATCGCCTCGGCGATGTAGTGACCCCAGCCTTCGGTTTCAGACAGGCACAGGTGGAATACGTGCGCATTCTGCAGCCGCCGGATTTCACGGACGTTGTTCAGATAACCGACCCGGTGTTCGATGTTGGCGGGGACTGGCTCGGGCAGCCGGATCGCGGTGCGCGATGATTGCAGCACAAGCAGCTTCGGCCATTCCGGATGGCGTTGCCAAACGGCGAGCAGCCGTTGGGTACCCTTCATCCGGCTAGCGCCGGCCAGATGCAGGAAGGTCGGCTCGCGCGGGATGGTCGGATCGAAACAGTCGGTGCCGCGGAAACCGATGTGCAGGGCGCGGCAGCCGTGCGCGGTGAACAAGTCGACGGCATAGCGGGTCTTGCACAGGATCGCGTCGAAGCGTGTCAGGTAGCGCTGGCTGCGCGGCGACAGCCATTCCGGATTCGGCACCAGCAGGTTCAGCCGGGCCAGTCCGAACCAGTCGGGACGCACGTGTTCCAGCGCGATGTTCGCGTCAAACAGCTTCGTCTGACGGCCGCCGCTACGCAGCCATTGCCACCACATGCGCAGGCGCAGCAGCTGGCTCTTCCAGCGGCCATCGTGCCGATGCGAGCCGAGCCGGGTCACGTGCACCTGGTGGCCGAGTTCGCTCAGCGCCTCGGACAGCAGTCGGATATCGTGGGTGAGTCCGCGTTGGTTGTCCCACGCGAGCAGGTTGATGCGGGCCATGGCGAGTCGATGTCAGCGAGGTGAAGCGTTGCGCAGCTGATGGCCGATACTGACGGCCAAGCCCAACACGAGAAAGAGATAGAGCGATTGAGGCATGGCCCGATAAAACACATTGTCGCTGAATGCACATAGACCGTACATGCCGAGCACCATCAGTCCGGCGGCGGACGCCGCGGCGACCGGCTCCTGCGCATGGTTGAGATGACGGGCGAAGAATGCCAGCGGAACGGCGAAAAACAGAAGCAACACGAGCAGGGCAGGCAAGCCGCCGGCCACTAGCGATTCTAAATATTCGCTGTGTGGGTGCACGTATTTGGCGATGGCCGGACTGGCGTTGCCGGTTGCCGCCTGCTCACGGACGTAGACGCCGAACTGATCCAGGCCGATGCCGGCCAGCGGGTGTTCGAGGAAGGCCTGCCACGCCGTGCGCCACATCTCCAGCCGTTCGCCGATGGCACCGGCGGCGTCGTTGCTGCTCCCGGTGTTATAGCGGGCGATTTCGGCCGGGACGTCGGTCAGCCGCTCGACCATCTCGTGGTGCAGCGTAGCGGTGACCGCCAGCATGCCGAGCACGGTCACCGCAAACAGCACCAGCACGCGGCGCCAGTGCCGCGAACGCATGGCGTACCACAGCATCAGGCCGAGGTAGATCGGAGCGAAGGCCAGCAGTGGACCGCGGCTCTGGGTCAGCACCGCGCCATACAGGCCGATCACCACCGCCGTGATGTGCAGCCAGCGGTCGCCGCGGCGGGTACCGGGCCGCAGCGCCTGCAGCATCGACAGCAAGACTAGAGCCAGCAGATACATCGCGAATTCAACCGCGGCCCAGTCGCCACCATTCAATCCGAAGGGGCGGTCGACGCCCTGCGCATAACGCTGGTACAGGCTGGCCGCGCCGAGCACGAGAGCGGTCAGGCTGAAGCCGATCGCGATCACGCGCTGCTTCAGCGGTAGGGTGAATACGGCCGCGATCGCCATAAACAACAAGGTCTGCGCGGGCAGATCGAGCGTGATCCAGCCGAGCCCGTGGCCGAGGAAGTTGCCGATGTCGTACAGCAGCCGCAGCAGGCACACTGCGATCACAGACCATGCCACGCGATAGCTGAGCCGGGTTTCCATACGCGTGATCAACAGGACGAGGCCGATCAGGGACAGCAGCAGCATCGGCACGATCTTGAGCCGCGAAGACACGGCAAAGCACAGCGGCATGACCGCCAGCAGCAGCGAAACCGCCCAGATTTGCCATGAAGTCGGATGTGCGCGCACGTAATGAACCTGTCGAACCAGCATGGGATCCTTTCCGGCAATGCTAACGGGCCAGCATGATCGACATGGCTTGCGTACCGTGCATTGTAACGCGCAGGTTCATTTTTCCTATGTACGGGTGATGTGAATACGTCACGCTTCAGGGCGTGTCGTCGGCGCTTTCATCCGTGCTCGCCAAGCCCGGCCTGCAACCGGGCACGATCGAATCAGCCTTGAACATCCACCATTCACGCCGATTGGCGTGGCCGACATAGATGGCATGCTGGCGATTCACGCACGCACCCATCGCTTCGTCGAGGCTGAAGATCCAGCGTTGTGCCGGAGCCTGCTGCTGCCATGCAATGGCGTCGGCGTACTGCTGCGGCCACGGTTTGAGGAAACCGAATTCGGCGACCGAGCCCTGCGCCATCAGCAGATTTTGCTCCTTCCACGCGAGCAGTCCGATGCCAGTGTCCGGTCCGGCGATGCGGCGCGCCTGCAGCATCACGTCTCGCGCCGAACGGTCTCCGTTGAGCATCGGGTAACCCCACACGCCGTACAGTCCCCACAGCATGCTGGCGAACAGCAACCAGCCCAGCGGTGCGCGGCGCACCCGCGTGAGTGCGGCCACGATCAGGCCGGCCGCGCCCACGCTCAGCAGCAGCCACCAGATCTGCGGATCGAGGCTTTCTTCGAACTTGACCGCCCAGCGCGGGTGCTGGTGAATGGCCAGCGTAGCGGTGACGGTCATGCCACCGGCCAATAGCAGAGTCAGCACAAACACCGCTACGCGCACGCCGCGCCGGCGTAACAGGCCGGGCAGCAACGGAGCCAGCGCCAGCGCCGTCATCGGCAGCGCCGGCAAGATGTAGACGTCGCGCTTGCCTGGGCTGAACGAGAAGAACAGCAGCAGCAGCACGATCCAGCCCAGCGGCAGCAGAAAGCGCGCGTCGCGCCGCTTCATTCGCCGCCACCACGCCGGCAGCGCCCACGGCAGCAGCAGCGACAGCGGCAGCCAGTCGACCACGATGATGCCGAAGAAATAGAACGGCGAGTGGATGTGTCCGGTGGGCGTGGCGTAGCGGTGCACGGTCTGCCCGAACAAGATGTTCTGCACGTACTCGGCGTGCTGCGGGTCGCCGTCGGCATGGGCGATCAGCAGCATCGGCAGCAGCCAGCCCAGGATCGGCACGAAGAACAGTGCCAGTCCGCCGGTCCAGCGCCAACCGCCGACGGGCAGCGCCAGCTGGCGCCAGTGGCCGCGGCGCGCCACGAGATACGGCACCAGCATCAGCAGTGCCAGCACGCCGACGCCCTTGGTCGCCACGCCCACCCCGGCGAAGAAGCAGCCCGCGGCAAACCAGCGCCACGACGGCCCCAGCAGCAGATGCCGCAGCAGGCCGTAGTTGGCGAGGGTGATCCAGCCCAGCAATAGCGGATCGATCTGCGCATTGCGCATCTGGTAAGTGAAGTGGATGGTGAGCAGCAGCGTGGCCGCTGCCAGCAGTGCGCTGCGATGGTTCCACAGCCGCCGAGCGAGGTCGTAGACCAGCGCCAGTGCCGTCAGCGCAGCGGCCAGCGACGGCAGCAGGAATGCCACCCGCCAGTTGCCGGTGATCCCATACGCCAGCGCCTGCAGCCACATGAACACGGGCGGCTTGTCCGGATATAGCTCGTGACCACGGTGCGGAAACAGCCACTGGCCGTGCTCGACCATCCAGCGGGCGACCAGCGCGAAGCGCGGCTCGTCGGACGGCCAGGGGTCGCGCAGGCCGAGGCCGAGGCCGAGCAGCAACAGCGCGAACACACTGAACAGGAGCAGCTCCCGGCGCGCGCTGTGCAGCCACAGCGGACGCGCATGGGACAGGGATACGCAAGGCTTCACGACTGGGGGAGTTCCGTCTGCAGCGATCAGTGTGGCCAAGCATAGCCCGGCCGGCGCGCGTCATCTGCGCCCGCCGGCTGGCTGGATGCATGGCCGGGCGGGTTGGTTCAGGACTGCTTTTGCAGCACCGCGTAATACATGCCGTCGAGGTCGCCGTCGCCGGGCAGGATCTGCCAGCCGATCGCGGCGGCTTGTCCCGTCGGCAACGTGAAAGCCACGGCCTGCGCGTCGGCCTGGGCGGCGAGCAGTTCGGCAACGATGGCCTCGTTCTCCGCGCGCAGCACCGAGCAGGTGATGTAGACCAGCCGCCCGCCCGGTGCCAGCAGCGGCCACAGCGCGGACAGGATGCGCCGTTGCTGCTGGTGCATCGCGGTGATGTCGCTTTCGCGCCGATGCAGACGCACGTCGGGGCGGCGGCGCAGTACGCCGGTGGCCGAACACGGCGCGTCGATCAGGATGCGATCGAACGGTTGTCCCTTCCACCAGCCCTTTGGCGCGCCAGCATCGCCGATCACGAGTTTGGCATTCAGCCGCAGCCGCATCAGGTTCTGGCGAATGCGTTCGGCGCGCGGAGCATCCACGTCAAGCGCAGTCAGCTCGATGTCGGCGCGTTCGAGCAGATGGCAGGCCTTTCCGCCGGGTGCGGCGCAGGCATCGAGCACGCGCAGGCCAGCGCGGAGATCGGCCAGGTCGGCGGCTACTTGCGCGGCGCCATCTTGCACCGCGAACAAGCCGTCCTCGAAGCCGGGCATGCGAGTGACGTCAGTGCTGTGCGGCAGCACCAGCGCGTCGCTCAGCCACGGATGCGCCGTGGCCGCATAGCCGGCTGTTTGCAATTGCTCGATCAGCGCGTCGCGCTCGCTGCGTTGGCGATTCACACGTAGCATCAGCGGCGGTTCGCGGTTGTCGGCAGCCATCACCGTCTCGGCCTGCTGCGGCCAGTCGCGTTGCAATGCCGTGGCCAGCCACGCCGGATGCGCGTGGCGCGTCTGCGGTTTGGCATCGAGTTGGGCGATCAGGGTTTCGCGCTCGCGTTGCCAGCGCCGCAGTACGGCATTGACCAGTCCGGCCAACTGCGGCCGCTGCAACGCGCGCACCGCCTCGACCGTGGCGGCCACCGCCGCGTAGTCCTGCAGTTCGAGGATCTCCAGCTGCACCAGCCCCAGCACCAGCAAGGCGTGGATCGCCGGATCCTTGTGGCGCAGCGACTTTTCCAGCAGGCCGTCGATCGCTGCGTCGAAGCGCAGCCACCAGCGTGCGCCCTCGCTAAGCAGGGCCATCAGCAAGGCGCGGTCGCGCGGATCGGCCAGTCGTGGCGCGTAACGCTCCATCACGTCTCGCAGCGAGGCACCACGCAGGGCGATTTCGGCGAGCCCCTTGGCGGCCAGCGCACGGGTATCGGCTTTCATCAGGCCAGCTTTCATCGGGGCTGGCGCAGTTCAGGGCGGGCGTTGAGGTAGTCGAGCGCACCGATGCGTTTGCCGCCTGCGCGTTGCAGGGCGGTAACGCGCAGTGCGCCGTGACCGCAGGCGAGGTCGATGCCGTCGCGGCCGGCAGCCAGCACGCTGCCCGACGTGGCGCGATGGTCGAGTTCGATCGCCTGCGCGGCCCAGATCCGCAACGGTTCGCCGGCAATCTCGCCTTCGGCGACCGGCCACGGATCGAATGCACGCACCTGCCGCTCCAGATCGACTGCCGGCCGGCTGAAGTCGAGTCTCGCCTCGGCCTTGTCCAACTTGTGCGCGTAGGTGACACCTTCAGCTGGCTGTGGTGTGGCGATTAGTACTTCGTGGGCCAATGTGCGGTGCAGACCTTCTGCCAGCACCTCGGCACCCAGGGTGGACAGGCGATCATGTAGCGAGCCGCCAGTGTCTTCACGGGTAATCGGCGTGCGCCGCTGCAGCAGTACCGGGCCGGTGTCCAGGCCGGCTTCCATCCGCATCAGGTCGACGCCGCTTTCGCTGTCGCCGGCGAGGATCGCTCGCTGGATCGGCGCCGCTCCGCGCCAGCGCGGCAGCAGGCTGGCGTGCACGTTCCAGCAGCCGAGTCGCGGGATCGCCAGCACCTTGCGCGGCAGAATCAGGCCGTAAGCGACCACTACCAGCAGGTCGGGCCGGTACGCCGCCAACGCCTGCTGTGCCTCGGCGGATTTCAGAGACTCGGGCTGTTCGACCGTGATGCCGGCCGCCTGCGCTGCCTGCTTGACCGGACTGGGTGTGAGCTTGCGACCGCGACCGGCAGGACGATCAGGCTGGGTGTAGACGGCTACCACCTCGACACCACTGGCGCGGCAGGCCTCGAGGCAGGGCGCGGCAAATTCGGGAGTGCCGGCAAAAACCAGCCGCAGGGCTGAGTTATTCAAGCACTGGCCGCCTGCTTGCGCTGCTTGTCCAGCCGCTTCAACAGCAGCGCACGTTTCAGCGATGACAGGTAGTCGACGAACACCTTGCCTTCCAGGTGATCCATCTCATGCTGGATGCACACCGCCAGCGGGCCTTCGGCCTCGACGATGATCTCGTTGCCATCGACGTCGTGCGCCTTCACCTTCACCTTCAGTGCGCGGGTGACGTCGGCATACAGGCCGGGGAACGACAGGCAACCTTCCTGGTAGACCTGCGAGCCGTCCTTTTCGAGGATCTGCGCATTGATCAGCGCCAGTGGCTGTTTGCGGTCGTCGCTCATGTCGGCGACCAGCACACGCTGGTGCACGTCGACCTGGGTGGCGGCGAGGCCGACGCCATTGGCGTCGTACATGGTCTCGAACATGTCGGCGACAAACTGCTTGAGCTTCGCGTCAAACGTGCGCACCGGCTCGGCGCGGGTGCGCAGGCGGGGGTCGGGGAATTCGAGTATGGATAGTACGGACATGGGTTTTACCTCGGCGCCGGAATTGCGGGCGATTTGGTAAAAAGCCACCCCCGGTGCGATCTAGAATGTGCCTCATTGTACTTCGGCAACCATCCGAGTGCAGACGATTTTTGCCAACTCGCGCCTGTTGCGTGCGTTAACCATTCGGTTACACTCGACCGAGCATCTGGGGAAGGGGGATTCCCACCAATGATCAAGAAATTTATCGTGTTGCTGGCCGGCATGTTGGTCACCGTGGCTGTCTATGCAGCTGGCGCGCAACTGCGAGCCGATCATCCCGACAGCTACACCGTGCGTCGGGGCGACACCTTGTGGGATATCTCCGCCAAGTTCCTGTCCAAGCCTTGGCTGTGGCCGGAAATCTGGCAGGCCAATCCGCAGGTACGCAATCCGCACCTGATCTATCCCGGTGACGTGCTCAACCTGTCCTTCATCAATGGGCCGCGTTTGCAGCTGCAGCCGCAGGTGCATCCGGAAGGCGAAGCCGTGCCGGCGATTCCGCTGTCCGAACTGAAAATGTTCCTCAAGGACATGCGGGTGATGGATTCCAACGCGGTCAGTTCCGCACCGTATGTGGTGGGTCTGGAAGAGGCCCGACTGCGCGGCGCGGTAGGCCAGAACGTCTACGTGCGCGGCCTGCAGGGCGAGCCGGGTCAGCACTGGGCGATCGTGCGGCCGACGCATGTATTCCGCGGGTTCAATCAGAACGATGCGAGCAATGCGGATCTGGTCAGCCACGAGCTGAACAGCAATGCCGCGATGGTCAACGCGCCGTGGAGCGAGGATTCACGCAACGACGGTCACTACGGCAAGGGCGACGATCTCGGCGTCGAAGTCAGTGTGATTGGTACTGCGGAGACGCTGCGCATGGGCGATCCGTCGACCTTGCTGCTGCTCAATTCGACCATGGAAATCCGCAGCGGTGACCGCATCATGCCGGTCGACGACGCGCCGTACGATGCGTTCTACTA
>DASZCB010000509.1:0-2441 GCA_035943575.1 Rhodanobacter sp.
CCCTTCCCGGCGCGCCTCGGCCAGCCCAACGAATACGCCAGCACGGTCGCCTTCATCCTCGGCAATCGCTACATCAACGGCGAGACAATCCGACTCGACGGCGCGGTACGGTTGCAGCCGAAGTAATCTTCCCGTTTCCAACCCACTCCATACGAATCCATCGCATGAAAGCTTCCGACGTCAAGAAAGGCAACGTGGTCGAGCACGACGGCACCGTCTACCAGGTGCGCGACATCGAGCGCAGCTCGCCGAGTGCGCGTGGCGGCAACGTCACGTTCCGCTTCACCCTGTACTCGATCCCCGGGGGACGCAAGTTCGACCTCAGCCTACGCGCCGAGGACGAGTTGCGCGAGATGGATCTGGTACGCCGCGCCGCGAACTTTTCGTACATGGACGACGGCGCGTTCGTGTTCATGGACGCCGAGGACTACACCCAGTACATGCTCTCGCCCGAACTGGTCGGCGACAACGCCGGCTACATCGTCGAAGGCATCGAGGGCTATTACGTGCAGGTAATCGACGATGCGCCCGTCGGCCTGCAGGTACCGAGCAGCGTGATTCTGACCGTGGTCGACACCGCGCCGGAAATGAAGGGCTCCAGCGCCACCAAGCGCAACAAACCGGCCAAGCTCAATACCGGCATCGAAGTACAGGTGCCCGAGTACATCAGCAACGACGAGAAGGTGTGGGTGAACACGCTCACCGGCGAGTTCGCGGGTCGAGCCTGAGAGCAGGAACGGGTGCACAGGAGTGAGCAACGAATAGTTTTGTCATACTCGATTCTCACTCCTCCCAACCCACTTCCCGCCCCATGTCTTCCAGCGGTTATTCGCTACGCGCCCATGCGATCGAAAGCCTGACCGCCATCAAGCGGCCGGACGTGCCGCTGCAGGTGCTCTTGCGCAATACCGCAGCGGTGGTGCTGCCGCTGGGCATCGGGCTGGCACTGGGGCATCCGGGAATCGGGCTGGCGGTGGGCGCCGGCGCGCTGGATACGATGTTCTCCGATCAACCGGGGCCATATCGCCAACGCCTGCGCCAATTGCTGCTGGCCTCACTGGCAGCCGGCCTCGCCGCGCTGGTGGGGTTCCTGATCGGCGGCCAGCTGCTGCCGATCCTGATCGCCACGGCCGCGTGCGGATTTTTCGGCGGCCTGCTGGTGGTGTTCGGCGTGGATACCGCGCGAGTCGGCATGACCAGCATGATCCTGCTAGTGATCACCGCGTCGACACCCACGTCGCCTGGCGCAGCGCTTGGCGGTGCCGCGCTGATCTTCGCCGGTGGTTTGCTGCTCACCGTGTTCTCGCTGGCGGCGTGGCCGTTGCAGCGCTACGGGCCCGAGCGCCAGGCGCTGGCCAACGTCTACGCCGGGCTGGCGGTGCTGGCCAGGCAACAGGCGCGCAACGATACCGAGATGCCGGCACTGACCGAGGCGATGACTACGCTGCAGCAGACTTTGCTGGGCCGACATCGCGCCCACGGCCGCGCGATGGAAGCGTTCGGCGTGCTGCTGGAACTGGCCGAACGGATCCGGCTGGAGCTCACCGCGATGACCGAGCTGCACGCCGATCCGACCACCCACGCGATGTTCCGCGATGACGCCGCACGCGTGCTGGCAGCCATCGCCAACGCGCTGGAACAAGGCGAATCGCCCGAACAGGCCAGCCGCGCGCTGCAGACTCTGCGCGCCAGCGAGCAGGCGTTGTTCGATCAAGGCGGCAGCGCCAGCGGCCTGGCCGCGCATATCCATGCCTTGTCCGGTCAGCTGGCCGCCGCCGTGCGCAATGCCGACTGGGCCGGCAGTCGCGGCGAACTGCGTGCCAGCGCGGCGGAAACCCGCCTGCCCAAGACGCTGCGCAGCAGCTCCCCATGGGCCACCTTGCGTGCCAGCCTCACGCCGCGCTCGGTCGCGTTCCGCCACGCCGTGCGCATGGCGGCCTGCCTCAGTGCCGCGCTGTGGATCTCGCGCATGTTGCAGCTTCCGCACGGCTACTGGCTGCCGATGACGGCGGCGATCGTGCTGCGGCCGGACTTTGCCGCCACCTTCAACTTCGGTCTGCTGCGTGTACTCGGCACCGTGCTCGGGCTGGTACTCACCACCGTGCTGCTGTACATCACGCCGAACCTGCCATGGGCGCATCTGCTGCTGATGGCGCTGCTGTGCATGGCCTTCCGCTACATGGCCGTCGCACATTACGGCATCGCGGTGGCGGCGCTGACCGGCACCGTGGTCATCCTGCTGTCATTCGAAGGCGTCGATTCCGGCGTCGCGGTGATGGATCGGGTGATCAACACCGCACTCGGCTGCGGCATGGCACTGCTCGCCTACGTGGCATGGCCGACCTGGGAACGCGGCCGTGCGCGCGCCGCGTTGGCGGTGATGCTGGACGCGTACGCCAGCTATCTGCGTGCGTTGTCACAACCCGATCAACGCAACGCTC
>DASZCB010000510.1:0-2078 GCA_035943575.1 Rhodanobacter sp.
CAGGTAGCTACCGCGGTAATCACGAACTGCGTTGCGGGTGCTCGCACTTCAGGCAGGCGCACTTCTCGCGGCGCTTGCTCCGGCCTATTTTTTCAACCTCTAGCAAAGGTTCAGGTGGTTGCAAAGAAAAGGCCCCGCATCGCGAGGCCTCTCTCATTTCATGCGGCGGATCGCGTGGTGAAGCGCAGGAAACTTACGCCTCCGCTTCTTCCTTGTACGCGTCCACCGGGATGCAGGCACACATGATGTTCTTGTCGCCGTAGATGTTGTCCACGCGGGCGACCGGCGACCAGTATTTCTGCAGTTTGAGGCTGGCCAGCGGGAACGCGGCCAGTTCACGCGGGTAGGCGTGTGTCCACTCGCTGGACGAGACCATGGTGGCGGTGTGCGGGGCGTTTTTCAGCGGGTTGTCTTCGCGGTCGAGCTTGCCGTCTTCGATCGCGCGGATCTCGTCGCGGATCTGGATCATCGCGTCGATGAAACGATCGAGCTCGTGCTGCGATTCGCTCTCGGTCGGTTCCACCATCAGCGTGCCGGATACCGGGAAACTCAGCGTCGGTGCGTGGAAGCCGAAGTCGATGAGGCGCTTGGCGACATCCTCCGCGCCGATGCCGGTGGCATCCTTGAGCGGGCGCAGGTCGAGAATGCACTCATGCGCGACCAGTCCGTTACGGCCGGTGTACAGGGTGGGGTAGTGCGCTTCGAGCCGCTTGGCGATGTAGTTGGCGTTGAGTAGGGCCACCTGGGTCGCCTTGCGCAGGCCTTGCTGGCCCATCATCGTGATGTACATCCACGAGATCGGCAGGATCGAGGCCGAACCATAATTGGCCGCGCTGACCATGCCGACCGCGCCTTCGCTACTGAGCGTACGCGGCAGGAACGGCGCGAGGTGCGACTTCACCGCACACGGGCCGACACCCGGGCCGCCGCCGCCATGCGGGATGCAGAACGTCTTGTGCAGGTTCAGATGCGAGACGTCCGAGCCCCACTTGCCGGGCTTGGCCACACCGACCAGCGCATTCATGTTGGCGCCGTCGGTGTACACCTGACCGCCGTGCGCGTGCACGATCTCGCAGATGGCGACGATGTCTTCTTCGAACACGCCGTGGGTGGACGGGTAGGTGATCATCAGCGCGGCGAGGCGGTCGCTGTATTTCTCCGCAGCGCGACGGATGTCTTCCACGTCGACGTTGCCGTTGGCGTCGCACTTGGTCACCACCACGGTCATGCCGCACATCTGAGCGGAGGCCGGGTTGGTGCCGTGGGCGGATTCAGGGATCAGGCAGATGTCACGATGGGCTTCGTTGCGCGAGCGGTGGTAAGCGCGGATCGCCAGCAGGCCGGCGTATTCGCCCTGCGCGCCGGAGTTCGGCTGCAGGCTCACCGCGTCGTAGCCGGTGCATTCCACCAGCATCGCTTCGAGGCCGTCGATCAGTTCCTTGTAACCGGCCGTCTGCGAGGTCGGTGCCAGCGGATGGATGTTGCCGAATTCCGGCCACGTCACCGGGATCATCTCGGCGGTGGCGTTGAGCTTCATGGTGCAGGAGCCGAGCGGGATCATTGTGCGATCCATCGCCAGATCCTTGTCGGCCAGCGCGCGCATGTAGCGCAGCAGTTCGTGTTCGCTGTGGTGGGTGTTGAACACCGGGTGCTGCAGGAAGGTGGTCTTGCGTGCGAGGGAAGCGGGCAGGGCGTCGGCGGTGGCCGCATCCAGCGCATCGATATCGCTGACAGTTGCACTGAACAGCGCAGCCAGCGCGACCACATCCGCGCGCGTGGTGGTTTCGTCGAGGCTGATGCCGACGCTGTTGCCGTCGATCGCACGCAGGTTGATGCGTGCCGCCGCAGCCTTGGCGTGCAGCGCGACACCGTCGACGCCGGTGACATGCAGCGTATCGAAGAAATCCGCGCCCACTGCGACACCGGCCTGACGCAACGAGGCAGCGAGGATCGCGCTGAGCCGGTGCGTGCGACGCGCGATGCGGGTGAGACCTTCCGGGCCGTGGTAGACCGCGTACATGCTCGCCATCACGGCGAGCAGCACTTGCGCGGTGCAGATGTTGGAAGTGGCCTTCTCG
>DASZCB010000511.1:0-7570 GCA_035943575.1 Rhodanobacter sp.
CTAGCGGAAAAATCGTGACGGTTCAGGGCACAAGCTCGAACCTGCCTCCCGTGCCGCGGGGGCCTAACGGGGTGAGATGGTGCGCCGTCAGACGTACGGGTCGGCGATCCCGAGACCGGCCAGAATACGGGTTTCCAGTGCTTCCATCGCTTCAGCTTCGCCCTCTTCGATGTGGTCGTAGCCGAGCAGGTGCAGCACGCCGTGGATGGTCAGGTGAGCCCAGTGATCGCGAGGTAACTTGCCTTGCTCGGTGGCCTCGCGCAGCACCACCGGCGCGCAGATCGCCAGGTCGCCGATCAGCGGCAAGACCACGCCGGGCGGCAATTCGGCGGGGAACGACAACACGTTGGTGGCGTAGTCCTTGCCGCGGTAGTCGCGGTTGAGCGCGCGGCCTTCGTCGGCATCGACGATGCGGATCGCCAGCTCCGCCGGCTTGCGACGTTTCGCGCCATGCAGCGCCGCTTCCACCCAGCGGCGGAAACTGATGGGCGCCGGCAGGCCGGCGCGCGGCACCGCGTAGCCGACGGCGAGCGCAACTCGCTGGTTCATGGGGCGTCTTCTTCCTTCTGCTCGAACGCCTCGTACGCGCGCACGATTTTCGCCACCAGCGGGTGGCGCACCACGTCGCGCGAAGTGAAGAAGGTGAAGCTGATGCCGCTGACCCCGCGCAGCACTTCCACCGCCTGGCGCAGGCCGGATCGCGTGCTGCGCGGCAGGTCAACCTGGGTGACGTCACCGGTGATCACGGCGACAGTGCCAAAGCCGATGCGGGTAAGGAACATCTTCATCTGTTCGACTGTGGTGTTCTGCGCCTCGTCGAGAATCACGTAGGAATCGTTGAGGGTGCGTCCGCGCATGTACGCCAGCGGCGCGATTTCGATCACGTTGCGCTCGATCAGTTTGGCTACCTTCTCGAAGCCCAACATTTCGTACAACGCGTCGTAGAGAGGGCGCAGATAGGGATCGACTTTCTGCGACAGGTCGCCGGGCAGGAAGCCGAGTTTCTCGCCGGCCTCGACCGCCGGGCGCACCAGCAGCAAACGTTGCACTCGGTTGGCCTCCAGTGCCTCGACCGCACTGGCCACGGCCAGATAGGTCTTGCCGGTGCCGGCCGGACCCACGCCGAAGTTGATGTCGTGACTGGCGATCGCGTGCAGGTAGCGCGCCTGGTTCGCGCCGCGGCCCTTGATCACGCCGCGCTTGACCCGGATAGCCACTTCCTGGGTACCTTCGGTTGACGCCTCGGTGATCGCATCGATGCCGGATTCGGCCAAGTGCAGGTTGATCCGGGCGCCGCTCAGCGATTCATCTTCGGTGGTGGCATACAGCGACCGCAGCACTTTTTCGGTGGCCCTGGCCGGCGCGTCTTCGCCGATCACCTGGAAGATGCTGCCGCGGTGGTTGATCTCCACACCGAGGCGCAGTTCGATCTGACGCAGATGCTCGTCGAACGGCCCGCACAGGTTCGCGAGGCGGGCGTTGTCTTCGGGGTCGAGGGTGAAATCGCGCTGGTTGAGTTCGCTCATAGACGCGCGAGAGTAGCGCGGTGCTGGTGGAAGAGCCACAACAGGCGTGACTGCTTGTACATAATTAAATTATGAATTAATTTGTGCGCATGGCCACCATCGCCAAACGTGCAGCACCCAGGCGCAAGCGTCGCGCCGGACGTCCGAGCGGTGAAGACCAGGACTTGCGCGCGCACCTGCTGGATATCGCGATAGCGCAATTTTCGCGCATCGGCATTGCGGCAACCTCGCTGCGGGCGATTGCCATCGAGGCAAACGTGACGCCGGCCATGCTGCATTACTACTTTGGTGACAAGGCCCGGCTTGTCCAGGCCCTGATCGATGAGCGGTTGCTGCCGGCGCTGGCGCCGATGCGCACGCGACTGGAGCGCGTCGGCAACGATCCGGCGGTACTGATCGAGAGTTTCGTGCGCGGGATCGGCGCGGTAGTGGCGAATCATCCTTGGCTGCCGTCGCTGTGGGTACGCGAGGTGCTTTGCGAAGGGGGTGCATTGCGCGAGGTGCTGTTCAACCAGGCCATCCCGAACCTGCCGCAATTGCTCGCGCAGCGCTTCAGTCTGGCGCAGGCGAATGGACGTCTGAATGCGGATATCAATCCGCGCCTGCTGGTCGTCTCGCTGGTCGGGCTGACCCTGTTTCCTGCCGCCGGCGCACCGATCTGGCAGCGTGCGTTCGGTGCCGAGGGCCCGGGCGCCGACGTCATGCTCAAACACACTCTTGCGTTGCTCGATCACGGCGTGGGCGCAGCAGGATCAGGAGAAGCCGCATGAGCATTGCACGCAGAGACTGTCGTCTGTCTGCCACGATCCTGTTCACCTTAGCCAGTCTTTGCGCTTGCACGAAAGCGCCGCCGCAAGCACTGGGCACACTCGAATACGATCGAATTACGTTGCCGGCACCGGTCGCCGAACGCATTGTCACGATTGGCGTGCGCGAGGGCGAACAAGTCAAGGCCGGACAGGCGTTGCTGCAGCTGGATCCTACGCATACTCAGTCCGAACTGGTCGCCGTCGAGTCGCTGGCGCGACAGCAACGCGAGGTGCTGGCCGAACTCGAGGCCGGCCCGCGCAACGAGGACATCGACAAGGCTCGTGCGAATCTGCGCGCGGCCCAGGCACAAGCGCGTGAAGCGCGTGCCTATTACAGCCGTCTGCTTCCGCTGAAGGGAAAAGACTATGTCGCTGCCGCCGATCTCGATCGCGCTCGCGCCGCGGCGGACAATGCTGATGGCCAAGTGGCCGCAGCGCAGGCCGCGCTCGACGAACTGCTGCATGGCACGCGTCCGGAGCAGATCGCACAGGCACAGGCGGCGTTGGCAGCGGCGATCGCACAAGCCAGCGCACAACAGGTCTTGCTGGCCAAGTTGAGCGTGGTGGCGCCACGTGCCGGGCGCATCGACAGCATCCCGTACAAGCTTGGCGATCAGGCGCCGGTCGGTGCGCCGGTGGCGATCCTGCTGGCCGGCGATGCGCCATATGCGCGCATCTACGTGCCCGAGCAGCAGCGCGCTGGCGTGCATGTGGGGGATGCGATCCAGGTGTTCGTGGCCGGTCGCGACAAGCCGTATGCGGGCAAGGTGCGCATGCTGCGCAGCGAACCCGCGTTCACTCCGTATTACGCCTTGATCGGCGATGACGCGGCGCGGTTGAGCTATCTGGCGGAAATCACGCTCGGCCCGGATGCGGCGGATCTGCCCGCCGGGTTGCCGGTGCGCGTCGAGTTGGCCGGATCCAGGAAGTGACGACCCAGCCCCATACCGATGCCACGATCGATGCCGATGGCATCGCGATACGCGCGAGCGGGCTGACCAAACGTTTTGGCAAGCTGGTCGCGGTGAATCATGTCGATCTCGAAGTGCCGGCCCGGCACGTCTACGGCTTCCTCGGCCCGAATGGTTCGGGCAAGTCGACCACGATCCGAATGCTGTGCGGCCTGCTTACGCCGACCGAAGGCGAAATCGAGGTGCTCGGCCTGCGCATCCCGGCGCAGGCCGATGAATTGCGTTCGCACATCGGCTACATGACGCAGAAGTTCTCGCTGTTCGAGGACCTCACGGTGCGCGAGAACCTGGAGTTTCTCGCCGCGATCCAGGGCGTGCCGAGGGCGAAGACGAAAAGCCGCATCGACGAGCTGGTCGAGCAATACCATTTCGGCGACCTGCAGAAGCAGCTCGCGGGCACCATGAGCGGCGGCCAGAAGCAGCGACTGGGGCTGGCCTGCGCGGTGATCCACGAACCGGAACTGCTTTTTCTCGACGAGCCGACCAGTGCGGTCGACCCGGAGTCGCGTCGCGACTTCTGGGAAAAGCTTTTCGAGCTGGCCGACGTCGGCACCACCTTGCTGGTGTCCACCCACTTGATGGACGAAGCCGAGCGATGCCATCGGCTGGCTATCCTCGATCGCGGCACGCTGGTTGCCGATGGCACGCCGGACGAGCTGATGGCAAAGCTGAAGGGGCGCACGTTCCTGGTCGACACTGCCGATCCACGCCGCGCGCAACATGTGCTGGTCGACGTGCCGGGAGTGCTTGGCGTGGCCCAGGTCGGCAACACCTTGCGCGTGCTGACCGCCGACGATGCCGGCGAGGCGACCGAGCGCATGGACAATGCGCTCGCTGGCGCCGGCCAGAAGGGCGAGGTCACACCGGCGCCGCCGAATCTCGAGGACGTATTCGTCGCTGCCACGCGCAACGGCGACGCAAGAGGCGACGGCAGGGAGCGTGCTGTATGAACTGGCGCCGGCTGTGGGCAATCGTGATCAAGGAGCTGCGTCAGATGCGCCGCGACCGCATTACGCTGGCGATGATCGTCGGTATACCGGTGATCCAGCTGGTGCTGTTCGGTTACGCGATCAATCTGAATCTGCGCGGCCTCGATGCGGGCATCGTGGACCAGGCCAACACCGCCGGTTCGCGCGCACTGGTGATGGACATGCTGGCGACTGGCGTGGTCACGCCCGTGGCCGGGGGAGACACGCCGCAACAACTGATGACGATGATCCGGCGCGGCCGGATCAGCATCGGCATCGCGGTGCCGCCGGATTTCGAGCGACGCCGCATCGACGGTCGTGAGCTGGCGCAGGTGCTGGTCGATGGTAGCGACACGACGGTGCAGGGCGCGGCCGCACAACTCGCGCAGGTGCCGATCGACAGCTCGATTCCGGACACGCGCGCGCCGATGACCAGCACGCCGCCCGGCGGTCGCATCAGCGTGATCAGTTTCTACAACCCGCAGCGGCAGTCGGCGATCAACATCGTGCCTGGATTGATCGGCGTGATTCTGACCATGACGATGGTGCTGTTCACCGCGATCGCGATCGTCCGCGAACGCGAGCGCGGCAACATGGAGCTGCTGATCGCCACGCCGCTGACCAGTACCGAACTGATGGTCGGCAAGGTGCTGCCTTATGTGGCGATCGGCCTGATGCAGACCAGCGTGATCCTGGCGCTGGGCATGTGGCTGTTCGATGTGCCGATCCGCGGCCACGTATTCGACGTGTATCTGGCGGCGTGCCTGTTGATCCTCGGCAATCTTTCGCTTGGCCTGCTGATATCGACGCGGGCGCAATCGCAGTTCCAGGCGATGCAGATGACCTTCTTCGTGTTCCTGCCGTCGATCCTGTTGTCGGGTTTCATGTTCCCGTTCGCGGGCATGCCGAAGGTGGTGCAGTGGATTGCCGAGGTGTTGCCGCTGACGCATTTCCTGCGCCTGATCCGCGGCGTGATGTTGCGCGGCGCGGGCCTGTGGGAGATGTGGACCGATGTGCTGGCGCTGGCGGCGTTCACTCTGGTGATGATGACCTTGGCCATCCTGCGCTTTCGCAAGCGGCTGGATTGAACCGCTGCGTCGCGCGCAGCGGCTAGTTCACAGGGCGCGGTGCATCACGTAAATATCGGTAGGTCCGAGTTGCGCATGACGGAACGCGCCGGGCACCTGGCCGACGATACGGAAGCCATGGCGCTGCCACAGGCGCACCGCGGCGGCATTGCTGGCGACGACGCAGTTGAACTGCATCGCGGTGAAGCCGGCCAGGCGCGCCTGTTCCAGCGAGTGCTCGCACAATGTCGAGGCAATGCCCAGGCCGCGAGCTTCCGGCGCCACCATGTAGCCGCCGTTCGCCACGTGATCACCCAGGCCGATCTGATTCGGTGCCAGCCGGTAGCAACCCAGCACCACGCCGTCGCGTTCGAAGACGAAACATCGCGATGGCGATGTGGTCCACATCGCGCACGCCTTTTCCATGCCCAGATCAGGCGGATACATGTAGGTGTCGCCGCCAGCAAGGACTGCCTGAAACAACGGCCATACCCGCACGAATTCGTCCGCGTCGATTTCCCGGATCACCGGATCGCTCACGACGCCAGCACCGCCGGTTCATCGGCCAGTTTCACGCGCCCACGCAGCGAGTTGCTCATTGCCTCGGTGATCTCCACGTCGACGAACTGGCCGATCAGGCGCGGGTTGCCCGGGAAATTGATGAAGCGCATGTTCTCGGTGCGGCCAGTCAGTTCGCTCGGGTCGCGGGTGCTCGGCTTTTCCACCAGCACGCGCTGCACGCTGCCGATCATTGCCTGGCTGATCCGCTTCGCATTGGCGTTGATCGTGGCCTGTAGCCGGGTCAGTCGCGCGTGTTTTTCCGTGGCCGGGGTGTCGTCGGCGAGGTTCGCCGCCGGCGTGCCGGGGCGCGAAGAGAAGATGAAAGAGAAGCTCTGATCGAAGCCGATGTCGTCGATCAGCTTCATGGTCTTTTCGAAATCCTCGTCGGTCTCGCCGGGGAAGCCGACGATGAAATCGGACGACACACAGATGTCAGGGCGTACCGCGCGCAGCTTACGGATCTTCTGCTTGAACTCGATCGCGGTGTAGCCGCGCTTCATCGCGCTGAGGATGCGGTCAGAGCCGGCCTGCACCGGCAGGTGCAGGTAGTTGGCCAGCTGCGGCACGTTCGCGTAGGCCTCGATCAACGAGTCGGAGAACTCCAGCGGATGCGAGGTGGTAAAGCGGATGCGGCCGATGCCGTCGATCTGCGCGATGGCGTGGATCAGTACAGCGAGGTCGGCGATGCCACCGTCGTGGGTGGGGCCGCGATAGGCGTTGACGTTCTGACCGAGCAGATTGACTTCGCGCACACCTTGCGCGGCGAGCTTGGCGACTTCGACGATTACGTCGTCGAATGGACGGCTGAGTTCCTCGCCACGGGTGTATGGCACCACGCAGTAACTGCAGTACTTCGAGCAGCCTTCCATGATCGACACGAACGCGGTCGGGCCTTCGGCGCGGGGTTCCGGCAGACGGTCGAATTTCTCGATTTCGGGAAAGCTGATGTCCACCTGTGGTAAACCGCTGGCGCGCTGCTTCTCGATCAACTCGGGCAACCGATGCAGGGTCTGCGGGCCGAACACCAGGTCCACGTACGGAGCGCGCTTGACGATTGCCTCACCCTCCTGACTCGCCACGCAGCCGCCGACGCCGATCAGCACCGGCCTGCCGTCCTTCTTGTGCTGCTTCCAGCGACCGAGCTGGCTGAACACCTTTTCCTGCGCCTTCTCGCGGATCGAGCAGGTGTTGATCAGGATCACGTCCGCCTCGGCCTCATCCTGGGTCAGCTCCATGCCGTGCGACGCCTTCAGCACGTCGGCCATCTTGGCCGAGTCGTACTCGTTCATCTGGCAGCCGTGGGTCTTGATGAAGAGTTTGCCGCTCATGGCGTGGATACCGTCATTCGTGAAGCAGTAGGTGCAATCCGCTGAACCGCACAGTTTACCCGCGTGACGGCGGCCTCGCCAGTTGATCGGCATGACGGATCAAGCACTTGCGCTGGCGGTGTTCGGATATATGGGCTCGCTAGGAGCGCACCCCGGCGATGCGCAGCAGGACAGTGCAACGCCGGCGCGCTGATCGCGCACGGGTGCTGTCCTGCGATGGTGTGTATGGCGAACAAAGGCCGCCCCGCGCAAGACGGGGCGGTGATGGGTCAGGGCCGGCCAGAACCGGGCGGCGGTGAGCCATTGTGACCGGCGCGCTCGTTCCAGTGCAGGCGCTGCG
>DASZCB010000512.1:0-9984 GCA_035943575.1 Rhodanobacter sp.
CTGCTTGCGCTGCTCGTCGGCCTGTTTGTCGACGACTTTCTGCACGTCCTTGGCGCGTTGTTCGTCGGCCTTCATGGCGTCGAACGGGGTGGCGACATCGGCCGGCTTGGCCTTCGGCTCCGGCGGTTTGCCGGAGCAGGCGCCGAGGGCGAGTACGCAGAGCAGGATCGGCAGCGTCTTCATGGCGGTTCTCCCACGGGGTGACGGGCCAGTGTCCTGCCGCGCGCGGGTCCAGGCAAGTATCGGCTTGGCAAAACCGTCACCCGAGCTATGCGCGCCGGGAGCGACGTTTTAAGCTGCGCCCATGAACAGCCGCAACGATGCCTGGCAACTGCAAGGCCATACCGCCCTGATCACCGGTGCCAGCAAGGGCATCGGCTATGCCACTGCGCGCGAATTGGCCGGGCTGGGCGCCGACCTGCTGCTGGTGGCGCGCGACGAGGATCATCTCGAACAGGTGCGGGTGGAACTGGCCGACGAATTTGCCGATGTCGAGGTGCTGGCGTTCGGCGCGGATCTGACCGAGGCTGAGGAACGCTTGGCTGTGTTCGACTGGATCGCCGATCTTGGCGCGCCGGTATCGCTGCTGATCAACAACGCTGGCGGCAACCAGCCCAAGGCCACGCTCGATTATCGCGAAGACGAATACCGCATGGTGTTCGAGCAGAATCTGTTTTCCGCGTTCGAGATGTGCCGGCTGGCGCACCCACAACTGGTGCAGCACGCGAATGCGGCGATCGTCAACGTGGGTTCGGTGTCGGCGGTGACGCATGTGCGCACCGGCTCGCCGTACGGCATGAGCAAGGCCGCGCTGCACCAGCTCACCCGCAATCTGGCGGCGGAGTGGGCCGTGGACGGCATCCGGGTCAACGCGGTGGCGCCGTGGTACATCCGCACCCAGCGTTCGGAACCGGCGCTGGCGGATGCCGATTATCTCGACGAGGTACTCGATCGCACGCCGCTCAGGCGAATCGGCGAGCCCGAGGAAGTGGCCGCCGCGATCGCGTTCCTGTGCCTGCCGGCGGCCAGCTACATCACCGGCCACGTGCTGGCGGTGGATGGCGGTTTCCTGAGCTACGGTTTCTGAGCAGGTCGAGAACCGAGCTTCAGCAGTTCGTCAGCTGCTCATGCAGTTCGCTATCGCGGTGCTGTAACAGCGGTTGATCGCTCTTGAACGCGCGCTGCAACTGGCGGGCGTTCTGTTCGTATTCGTCGCGCAGTTCATGGCAGATATCCGGCTCGCTCAGCGGGCGGCACTGATCCTGCACCCACACGTAGTTGTTGGCGACCAGCTCCGGGGTGACTCGGCCACGATTCGCTTCCGGTGCCGAGATGCCGGCACCGCCTGATGATCCGTAGGTCTGCGCCAGCGAGGTGGGAAGTGCGCCGAGCATGCCCAGCGGTGCCAGGAACGGTTGCGGATGACCGTTGCCGCTGACATAGACGCTGCCGTCGACGGCGTGCATGCATCGGTACAACTGGGGTAACGGCGCGCCGGGTTCGGCTGGTGCAGCGGACGCCTGATCGACGGTCGCCGGCGCGCTGGCCGCCGCGACTGCCGATGGCGATGGTGCTGCCGTGTCGTTCGACAGCTGCAGGGTCTGCTGCTGTTGTGTCTTCGTGCAGGGCGCATCCTGATAAGTCACCTGGCCGCCGGCGCCGCTGCACTTGTAGACCGTGCCGGCAGTGACTGGCATCCCGGTGACAGCGAGTAAAAGCAGCAAGGCAGGCAGGCGCGACAAGCAGGAAATCTCCTCAGAACTCGGCGACGTGTTCCTCGGCAGCGAAACCCAGCGTCACCGCACCTTCGCCCACGTTGACCATGCCGGTGATGCTCATCGGTGCCTCCATCAGCTCCACACCGCATTCCTCGCAGGCCGCGCGCAGTTCGGCGTAGCCCGGCAGATGCGACAGCACGGCCAAGTCGCCGCCGTAGCTGACGCATACCACCGGTACCAGCAGGCCGGCGCGCACCCGCTGCGTGGCGTAGCCGAACAGCATTTCGGCGCCATGATCGAAACCGCGGACCTTTCCGACCGGTCCGGTCTCACCACGGAAGCAGCGCAGCAATGGCTTGATGTCCAGCGCCGTGCCGACCATCGCACTGAACAGGCTGACGCTACGATCGCCCCTCTTCTTGATGCGATTGCGCAGGTGGATCAGGTCGCGCGGCAGCATGTAGCCGTAAGTGTTGTTGGCGATATAGGTGAGTCGTTCGCGGATGACGGCGGGCGGCTCATCGGCGGCGATCAGCCGTGCCGCCTCGTAGATGGCCGGCGCGGCTCCGGCGAAAACATTGCGAGTGTCGATCACGCGCATCATGAACGGGCCGGGGATGCTGGCCTGTTCGCGCACCTGACGGTAATTCTTGAGGATCCCGAAGCTGGCGCGGTTCACGTGCTCGTTGATCGGACTACGCGTGGCCGTGATGGTCAGGCAGAACACACAGTCGTAGTCCAGAATCAGTTTTTCGAGAAACAGCTTCTGTACTTCTTCCACCGGGCAGGGTTCGGTTTCCGCCGAATGGCTGCGGCTCCCGAGTCGACGGTCGATGAAGCGCTGAAGCTCCTCGGGTCGGCGATCATCCATGAAGGTTTCGCGGTCCAACTTCACCGTGATCGGCATGATCGCGACGTTGTGTTTCTGCAGAAACTCCTGCGACAAGTCGCAGGAAGCATCAATGGCCAAGCCCATCCGCATCACGTATCCCCCGTCATGAATGGCAAGCCGAACATAACACGCAACAAAAGAGATTGCGGCGTCAACCGAAAGTTGCCCGGGGCGAGCCGCTTTGCTGATCGAACGGCCTTCCCCGGAAGCCGCGGACAGTCTTTAAGATGAGCCATCTGTCTCTGGCATCCAGCCGGCGTGGCGTCGCCGGTAACGCATACGGGCATCACCTCAACATGAAAAGCAAACAGGAAATCGTCTCCAACTGGCTGCCGCGATACACCGGCACGCCACTGGAGCAGTTCGGCGAATACATCCTCCTGACCAACTTCGGTCATTACGTGGAGCTGTTCGCGCAATGGCACGGGGTGGAAGTGCAGGGCCGTGACCGGCCGATGCCGAACGCCACCGCCGACGGCATCACCCTGATCAACTTCGGCATGGGTAGTCCCAACGCGGCCACCGTGATGGATCTGCTCGGCGCGATTGGGCCGAAGGCCGCGCTGTTCCTGGGCAAGTGCGGCGGTCTCAAGAAGAAGAACCAGCTCGGTGATCTGGTGTTGCCGATCGCGGCAATCCGCGGCGAGGGCACCAGCAACGACTACCTGCCACCAGAGGTGCCGGCGCTGCCGGCGTTCCAGTTGCAGCGTGCGGTCTCCACCATGATTCGCGACCTCGGCCACGACTACTGGACCGGCACGGTGTACACCACCAACCGGCGTGTGTGGGAACACGACGACACGTTCAAGGACTATCTACGGCGCACCCGCTGCATGGCGGTGGACATGGAAACCGCAACCATCTTCGCCGCCGGCTTCGCCAACAAGATTCCCTGCGGTGCGCTGCTGCTAGTGTCCGACCAGCCGATGATTCCGGAAGGAGTGAAAACCGAGGCCAGCGACCGCAACATCACTTCGCAGTTTGTTGAGGCGCATATCAAGATCGGCATCGAAGCGCTGAAGCTGGTTCGCCGTCACGGCAGTAGCGTGAAACATCTGCGCTTCGAGGAAGACATCGACAGCGAATGATGCGTGTCGGGGACGCCACAAACTAGTGAAGCCTTCGCGAGCCTTGATTCGGATCCAGACCGGATTGGCCGACGAGAGCGTTCGTTCGCACTGCACACAGTTCGGGTTGCCGAGCGCGTGTGGGAAACATAGTGAAAGGGCGTGGACTGAGTTTTCAGACCGCACTTAATACGGATTGCAAAAGCAGTCGTTTCGACGAGACAGGTTCAATATGACACCAGCATTCGTAATATATTGCGAATGCTGGTGTCATATATCGAAATGGCTACCTTGCCCGCGCCAAGAGTGGAGCTTGCGCAGTGATTCCACTCCCCGCAAGCTGCGCAACAGCAGCATGCGTGCCTTGAATTTCGACCAAGCAGTTTAAGAAGGTGTTGACGCACCGGTTATAAGCCCGGATGCAATACACGCGACATGACTCGTCGCGACCGTCTGTTTGCGAATCGCGCAAGGATGCCCGGTTTGCGAGCCACACACGTGGATTCTGCCATGTCCGCACGCCTCACCGTTTCCGTTTTTTTCTGCATGCTCCTGTCATCGGCATCTTTCTCCGCCGCATGCGCGCCATCGGAGAGCGGGATTCTTCACGGGTTCCGGATGCAGGCCAATGACCTGGCGCGGCATCAATATCTGGTCGATCTGATTCCGCAGTTGTCCGCACCCGAGCAGGAATTCGCGCGACAGTTGCTCTCCATGGTCGACGATGAGCTGGGACTCTATAACAAGGCGATCACCGATTTTCCGTTCGACGAGCGCATACAGTTGCGCCATCCGCTGCCTTGGGCCGACCAGGCACTCGAAAACTCGGCCTATGGCATCGTTTCCTACGTGCATGACGCCGGCAATATCAATGCCGCCGATGCGGTGGATGCCCTTACCGGGGCGGCTGCCAAACATCGCATCGTGCTGGTCAATGAAGCTCACGATGACGCCCAGACCCGCGTACTCATCTTCGCCATGCTGCCGCGACTGCGTGCGCTGGGCTACGATTATTTCGCGGCTGAGGCTCTCACTGAGAGCGGCAGTGCGCTAATGCAGCGCGGCTATCCGATCGCAAGCAGCGGTACCGAATACCTGCACGAGCCGCTGTACGGAGACATCCTGCGGGAAGCCATCCGGCTCGGCTACACCATCGTGGCCTACGACCCGGTTGATTCGACTGTGGATCGGGATGCAGCCCAGGCCGAGAATCTCAATCGCGAGATCTTTGACAAGCATCCGCACGCGCGTCTGTTCGCGTTAGTGGGCTACGCACACATTGACAAGGCCAAGGGCCACTTGGGTGCGGAGACGCCCATGGCCATGCGTTTGAAGCAGCTGACCGGCATCGATCCCCTATCGGTCGATCAAACCCAGTTTCGCAACGTAGAGCCATCGCCGCATACCGGACCCTACGATCAGTTGATCGACATCTTTCATCCGCGCCAACCCATCGTGCTGCAGCTTCGCGGCCATCTGATATGGAGTTCGGATCCGGCACGTCACGACATCAGTGTGATTCTGCCGGAGATGCCGGGAAACGGACGCCCCGGCTGGCTCTCGCTCGATGGCTTGCGTCAACCCTGGCCGATCAGCACGGCCCTCTGCCACGAGATCATCCCCTGTGTGGTGGAGGCCCGCTACGGCAACGAGTCGGACGACGCGATACCCGCCGATCGCTACACCTTCTTGAGTGCGCACGCTTCAAGCGAGTTGTATCTGCGCCCGGGAGCCTACCGGCTGCGTGCCTGGGACAGCGACGGAAAGACCCTCGACGAGGCTGTCATCAACGTCGCGGGAATACGATAGCTGTACGCATGGCTCTGCGGACAGGGCTTGTCTCTGCCGAATCTCCGGTCGTCTCGTAAGAGTCATCCGACCTCAATGCTCACTTAGCAAGGCAGCAACGATTTGCCGGCGCATGCAGGAGATCAGGCACTCATATAATTCGCAATTAATGGCAAGCACTGAAAATCGTAAGAAATAATGTAAATATCGCAATATTTTTCGTGTTAAGCCGCGATCGCAACTCGTTGACTTCTCGTTTTGTAAGCGCTTGCTGTTACATAATCGTTGACTTTCCGTTTTGTAAGCGCTTACTGTTGATGCTGATTCACACGCTTTCGAATCGATGAAAGTGAGTACGCTTCAATCCCTGAGCCAAACGCTTATAGAGTCCAATGAGAAAAAGCGTGTCGCTCGGATCCTGGGTTTCTGTCTTGTCGAAAACTGCAGTGCATGGACGCAACTGGTCCGCTGCGATCTCGTCATCAGTATTGTCGCCTTTTGCCGCTGGGGAGTTCCAAATCCGATGAATACCAAGAAATTCAACGACAACAAGTCGCGCCGTTCGGCGGTGCGTCGCACCGTGCTGGCGGCGGCCATCGCCGCGGGCTTCGGCTTGAGCGGCCAAGTCATGGCGCAGGCCACGACCGGCACCATCTTCGGCTCGGCTCCGGTCGCCGCCGGCGAGACGGTCCAAATCACGGGCGGTGCGGGTTTCAACCGCACCGTGCCAGTTGACAGCACGGGTCATTACTCGGTCACCGTGCCGATCGGCACCTATACCGTGAACCTGATGCAGAACGGTCAGGTCATCCAGACCAAGACCGACGTGTCGCCCACGGTGTCTGGTGCGACGGCCGTCGACTTCGCTTCCGCGGCGGCTGGCGAGAGCGCCAACGCCAAGAACCTGACCGCGGTGACGGTCACTGCCAACTCGATTCCCGCGATCGACGTAACCTCGACCCGCCAGAGTTTGGTCATCACGGCCGAGCAGCTGAAGCACCTGCCGGTGGCGCGCAGCGGCGAGTCCATCGCCTTGCTGGCGCCGGGTACGGTGGCGGGCGCTCGCGCCCTGGGCGCCGGTCCGACGGGCCAACCGATGGTGTCTTTCGGTGGTGCATCGGTGGCGGAGAACGCCTACTACGTCAACGGCTTCAACAGCTCCGATCCGCTTGGTAACCAGGGCGGCGTTACGCTGCCGTATGGCTCCATCGCGCAGCAGGAAACGCTGACCAGCGGCTACGGCGCGCAGTATGGCCGATCTGCAGGCGGTGTGATCAGTCAGATCGGCAAGAGCGGTACCAACGACTGGCACTTTGGCGCCCAGGCGCTGTGGACGCCGGCGTTTGCGCGCAGCTCTACCGACAACATTCTCTACGCGAACCCGTTGTCAACGAAGCCGGGTAAGCAGGTCGGCGACCTCTACGCGTACCGTCAAGTCAACAGCAGTTGGGAGACGGTGTACGACGCGTACGTCGGCGGCCCGCTGATCAAGGACAAGCTGTTCTTCTTCGTGTCGGCTGAAGTCGACAAGACACAGGCGACGGCGAATGGCAGTCTCAGCGCAGCCCGGGTCGACCAACAGAAGTTCAGCGACCCTAAACTCTATGCCAAGCTGGACTGGAACATCAACGACAGCAACATCCTGTCGCTGACCGGTATCCAGAACAAGCATCAGTTCCAGGGCTCGGAATACCTCTACAACAACACCGCCCACCAGACTGGCGCTTTCGACAGTTACGATCCGTCGACCAAGAACTCGTTTGGCATCTGGGTCGCCAAGTACACCGGGTACATAACCGACAATCTGACCGTCAATGCCATGTACGGCAAAATGTCCGGTATCTTGTACACGGCTACTCCGGGGGGGGCATCGTCGCCGCTTCCCAACATTACCAATCCGACCCAGCAGAACCCGGCCCTGACCGGCGGCAATCCCAACGGGATTACCAATGCGCAGACCATAGCCATAGTGGGTAATCCGGGGCACCAGTCGTCTACAAGCAATCTGCGCCTCGATCTGGAATGGAAGCTGGGCCACCACGATCTTCAATTCGGTATCGACAATCAGGTCACGCAGGACATTGGTGACGGCAGCCTCACGACAGGGCCGGGCTATTCGTGGGCTTATTCCAACGTGGGCGGTTATCAAGTCGGCAACGATCCGACCAAGGCGCCGTGGGTCGACGACCCGGCGAACTACCCGAATGGCATTGGCGCAGATGGCGGCACTTACTCAGTCGGCAAGACCGTTTTTCTCACGGCCGCAACGCTCTCGGTCAAGCAGCATGCGCAGTACATCCAGGATAACTGGCAGGTCACCGACAACCTGCTGCTGAATATTGGCGTGCGCAACGACGAGTTCACCAACTATAACGCGCAGGCCAAGCCTTACTTGCGTCTGACCCATGGGCAGTGGGCACCGCGACTCGGTTTCAGTTGGGATATATTCGGCGACGCCAGCCTCAAGGTGTTCGGTAACGCCGGACGCTACTACCTGGCACTACCGACGGCGGTGGCAGTGCGTGAGGCGTCAGCCTCAACGTTCACCACGCAGTTCTACACCTACTCGGGTATCGATGCGAACGGCATTCCGCAGGGTCTGACCCCGATCAATTCGAAGGGGCAGACATCCGGCCCAGGTGTTCCGGTTTCAGCGAACAACGAGTACGGCCAGGCGCTTGATCCGAATACGGTGCATTCCACCAATATCGGGGCCGAGTATCAGGACGAGTTCGTGCTGGGCATGCAGCAGCAGATCAACCCGTCGTGGGTGTATGGCGTGCAGGCCATGTACCGGAAGCTCGGCCGCGTCATTGACGATGTCGCCGATACTGCCGTCGAGTGCAACCAGTTGATTGCGCAGAACCAGAGCAAGAAGGCGCAGCTGGACGCCCAGGGGCTGGCGGCCGATTCGGCATACGATCCGACCAATCCGTGCGGCACTCCTGCGGACCTGGGCATCCAGGGCAGCGTGCTGATCAATCCGGGTTCAACGAACAATTTCGTCGTGTCCAACGGCGCCGGCGGCTACAACCACTTCACGGTGTCGCCGCAGCAGTTCGGTTTCCCCAAGGCCACTCGCAAGTATTACTCGCTCGAGGGTTATCTGGAGCACCCGTTTGACGGCAAGTGGCAGGGCAAGCTCGACTACGTGTTCTCCAAGAGCTACGGCAGTACGGAAGGTCCGGTGCAGTCGAACATCGGCCAGGGTGGCTCATCGGTGTCCATCACGACGCAGTGGGACTTTGGTTCGCTCATGGAGTTCTCAAACGGCCTTCAGGCGAATAACCGCAAGCATGTGCTGAAGGCGTTCGGTTCTTACCAGATCACCCCCGAGTGGATGGTCAGCGGCATCCTGACGCTGGCGTCGGGTACGCCGGCATCGTGCCTTGGCTATTACGGTCCAAACGAGACGGCGGGCAATGCTTACGCCGGCTTCTACCACTGGTGTGGTGGCAAGGGAGCGCCAGGCGGCTCGACGGGTTCCACACCGTGGGTCCATCAGTTGAACCTGAGCGGCGAGTACCGGCCGGAGTGGGCGGGCAAGAAGCTGGCCTTCCAGTTGCAGGTCCACAATGTATTCAACGAGCAGAATGCGGTGCAGCTCTCCCCGTTCTACAACACGACAGCGTCGCCGAACGTGAGTTACCGCCGTCCACAGTTTACGGAAGCGCCGCGTTATGTGCAGGTTGGCGCAACTTACGACTGGTAAATGCGAACAGGACGGCGCATCTGGAATCCGGGTGCGCCGTCGTCTCAAGGATGTAAACAAAAGAGCCGCCGGATATCCGGCGGCTCTTTTGTTTACACGAGTGCGAGGACGGGATGCGACAGACCGGCTATAGAATTTCCTCAGTCAGCAGACCCGTATCGCGCAACTGCGCACGCAGCGGTTTCAGCTGATCGTCGTAGAAGACACTCTGCGTGGCTGCCGCACGTAGCGGCTGCCGCACCTGAGCCGCGCTGGCGGTGCTGCGCACGGTGCGGGAGGCCAGGTGCGGCGCAAGGCAGGCCTCATCGAAGGTCAGGTCGCAGAACGCCAGCAGTTGGCGTATCCGTGTTTCCGGGTCGGCCAGCAGCGCCTCGTAGGGATAGTCGAGAATGCGCTGCGGGAACATCGCCTGCCAATGGCGACTCAGGCGGTCGTAGTCCTGGTAATGGCTGGCCATGTCGGCAAGGTCGTAGCTGAAGTACGCGCCATTGCTGAACAACTGACGGTAGCAGGCGAAGCAGGTCTCCATCGGATCGCGATGGGAGCTCACCACATGCGCACCCGGCAGCATGGCCATGATGGCGCCGACCAGTTGCCAGGTAACCAGGTTCTTGTCGGTGAAACGCGGGCGCTCCCGGCGCCAGCGTTCGGTGCGTGCGAGGTAGTCGCGCCCCAGCCGCGACCAGTCTTCCGCTGTCGCATCCGGCACCCATTGCGGGAAGGGCTTGCCGCGCCGCTTCGATTCGTCCTCGATGACTTGCGGTAGATCGGTGATCTCGTTGGCACCTTCGACCTCGGGGTGCGAGG
>DASZCB010000513.1:0-3867 GCA_035943575.1 Rhodanobacter sp.
GTGAAGCTCTTCGGCAAATGGCGGTCGATATAAATCGTCTTGCCATCCTGGCTGTAACCGGCGAGGTAGGGGATGTCGTGTTCACGATCGAGATTCTTGAGCCGACGCAGGATCGCGTCCAGCGCACGATCCAGCATCAGCGCCGACACGTACCAGTCGGGGGCCTTCAGTTTGGTGTGAGGAGCATCCGGGTGACAGCAGTTCGACGGCATACGCGACCTCCGGGTGGGAATCCGGCGACAGCCTAGCGCGCCACTGCCTGCGATGTCGCGTGCGCACAAACGACAACGGCGCCCTTGGGCGCCGTCACGTGATCCTCGCGAATTGGTCGGGGCGGCCGGATTTGAACCGACGACCCTCTGCCCCCCAGGCAGATGCGCTACCAGGCTGCGCTACGCCCCGACTGTTCGGCAAGACGAGTAGTCTAACAGCTCACCGGGCCATGCCGGAAGCCATCAAGACGGCACTCTGTTTCAGCGGCGCAGCAAGGTCAGCACTTCTTCCAGCTCCATCCGCACCTGACGCACGATCTGGTGCGAGATGCTCGCTTCCATCCGCGCCTGCGGGCCTTCCAGCCGCGCGCGTGCGCCGGTGATGGTGAAGCCCTCGTCGTACAGCAGCGAACGAATCTGGCGAATCATCAGCACGTCATGGCGCTGATAGTAACGACGGTTGCCGCGGCGCTTGACCGGATTGAGCGCGGGGAATTCCTGCTCCCAGTAACGCAACACGTGGGGCTTCACACCGCACAACTCGCCGACCTCACCGATGGTGAAGTAGCGTTTGGCCGGGATGGCAGGCAGCTCGGTATTATTCCCTTGATCCAGCATAGCCCTCGACTCTTACCTTGAGTTTCTGTCCTGGTCGGAACGTCACCACGCGCCGGGCGGAGATCGGAATCTCCTCACCGGTTTTCGGGTTGCGCCCCGGTCGCTGGTTCTTCAGCCGCAGATCGAAATTGCCGAAGCCGGACAACTTCACCTGTTCGCCGTTTTCCAGTGCTCCGCGAACCACCTCGAAGTAGGCGTCCACGAATTCCTTGGCCTCACGCTTGTTGAGGCCCACATCGAGGAAAAGCCGCTCGGCCATTTCCGCCTTGGTCAGCGCCATCTCATCCTCGCAACTTTGCCTTGCATGTCTGCTCCAACGCAGCTACCGCTTCGCGTACGCAGCGATCCGCGTCGTCGTCAGTAAGGGTGCGTGAAGCGTCCTGTAAAATCAAGCCCATAGCGAGACTTTTTCGGCCTGCTTCGACTCCCTTGCCGCTGTAACGATCGAACAGCCGCAGTTCTTTCAGTCGCTCGCCCAGCGTGCTGCGAACCACGTGCTCGATCTGTGACCAACCGACCGCTTCCGGCAGGTCCACCGCAATATCACGGCGCACCGCGGGGAAGCGCGGCACGTCCAGCGCTTGCGGCAGGCGACGCGCCGACAGCGGCTCCAGTGCCAGTTCCAGCACATGTACGTCAGCGCCCAGATCCAGCGCCTTGGCCAGCTGCGGGTGCACTGCGCCTAGGTAACCCACGGTTTCGCCATCGCGCGCCACGCGGGCGCCACGACCCGGATGCAGCCAGCCCGGCAGGCCATCGGCGTGCACCGACCAGCGCTGCGGCTCGCCGCCCCAGGCGATCAGAGCATCCAGATCGCCCTTGAGATCATGAAAATCCAGCGTCCGGGACGGTTCGCCCCATTGTTCCGCACGTGCGTTGCCGCAGGCGACGATGGCCAGGCTGGGGGTTTCGATCGGCGGATCGCCTGCCGCAAACACCCGTGCCACCTCGAACAAACGCACGCGTTCTTGCTGGCGCGCACGGTTGTGCCGCAGTGCTTCGATCAAACCAGGCAGCAGCGAGGGACGCATCACAGCCAGATCGGCCGACAGCGGGTTGGCCAACGGCACCAGTCGCTCGGTGAAGCCCCAGCGACTCAGCAAATCCGCGGCGACGAAGGACAGATTGACTGCCTCGTAATAGCCGCGTGCAGCCAGTTGTTCGCGCAGCGCCAGCTCATTGATGCGTGCTTCCGGCTCGACCGCCAGCGCCAATGCACCGGCAGGCGAATGCGTGGGAATGTTGTCGTAGCCGAAGATCCGCGCCACTTCCTCGATCAGGTCTTCCTCGCGCTCGATGTCGAAGCGGCTGCTTGGCGCGGTGACCTGCCACCCGTCGTCGGCTACCACCTCGACCCGCATGCCCAGCGCGGTGAAGATGCGCGCCACTTCGGCATCGGCCACGTTCACGCCAAGCACGCGCTTGAGGCGCGCACGTCGCAGCATCACGGTCACCGGTGGGGGCAGCTCGGCGAGATTCTCCGCCAGCAGCACCGGGCCGGCCTTGCCGCCGGCAATCGCCAGCAGCAGTTCTGTGGCGCGCTCCAGCGCGCGCTGCGGCAACTGCGGATCGACACCACGCTCGAACCGATGCGAGGCATCGGTATGCAGGCCCAGCTTGCGCGCACGCCCCATGATCGCCGCCGGGGCGAAGTGCGCGGCTTCGAGGAAGATGTTGCGGGTGGCATCGGTGACGCGCGAGTCGAAGCCACCCATCACGCCCGCCACCGCCAGCGGCTTGTGCTCGTCGGCAATCAGCACGAAACCGTCGTCGAGCTTCGCCTCACTGCCGTCGAGCAGTTTCAGTGTTTCGCCCGCGCGCGCATGACGCACCACAATGTCGCCCTGCAGCGTGTCGTTGTCGAACGCATGCAGCGGCTGGCCCAGTTCCAGCATCACGTAATTGGTGACATCGACCACCGCGCTGATCGGGCGCAGGCCGGAACGACGCAATCGCTCTGCCAGCCACAGCGGCGCGCGTGCGGTCGGATCGATACCTTCAATGATGCGACCGAGATAACGCGGCGCGTCCTTGCCGGCCTGCAGCCGAATGCCACGATGTGCTCCGCCGGCGACTGCTGCTTCAGCCTGCGTCGGCACTTTGACCGCACTGCCGAACAGTGCGGCCACGTCATGCGCGAGACCGACCAGACCCAGGCAATCGGGGCGGTTCGGCGTGAGCTTCAGTTCGATGCTGGCATCAGGCAGATCCAGGTAATCGGCCAGTGACTTGCCCACGGGCGCATCGAGCGGCAGCTCCAGCAGGCCGGAAGCATCGGCATCGATGCCCAGCTCCTTCGCCGAACACAACATGCCGAACGATTCCACTCCACGCAGCTTGGCCGCCTTGATGGCCATACCACCTGGCAGGCTCGCGCCCACCATCGCCAGCGGCACCTTGATGCCGATGCGCGCATTCGGCGCGCCACAGACGATCTGCAGCAGTTCGCCCTGACCCGCATCGACCTTGCAGACCTGCAGGCGATCAGCTTCAGGATGTTTCTCGGCGGCGACGATTTCGGCCACCACCACGCCTGCCAGATCGTCGCCCAGCAGGGTGAGCTCTTCCACTTCCAGCCCGGCCATGGTCAACGCATGAGCCAGTGCGGCACGGTCGGCCTTGATCTCGACCAGCTCGCGCAGCCAGTTCTCGGAAAATTTCATCGTGTCGTTTCCTGCCGGCGATCTATGACGAGGGGTTAGGCGAACTGCTTGAGGAAGCGCAGATCGTTCTCGAAGAACGCGCGCAAATCGGAGACGCCGTAGCGCAGCATCGCGAAGCGCTCTACACCGAGGCCGAAGGCAAAGCCGGTGTAGCGTTCCGGATCGATCCCGCAGTTCGCCAGCACGTTCGGATGCACCATGCCGCAACCCAATACTTCCAGCCAGCGCGTCGAACCATCCTCTGCATCCCAGCGGATATCCACCTCGGCCGACGGCTCGGTGAAGGGGAAGTAGCTGGGGCGGAAACGCATCTCGAAATCGCGCTCGAAGAACGCACGGATGAACTCGGCCAGCGTGCCCTTCAAGTCGGCAAA
>DASZCB010000514.1:0-1827 GCA_035943575.1 Rhodanobacter sp.
CGAAATCATCGGCAGCGTACTCAATCATTAGATTGATGACAGGACCACTGACGTCACATCTGCATCTTGATGCAACATCCTGATGTGCGTGGTGGAACCACCACGCGCACGGACAGCGTGTTTCATTCAGACGGCCAGATGATTGAGCGCTTCGAGCAGGTTCTGCAAGCGCAATTCCAGACCTGGCTGCAACGCACCGCGCTCATTGTCTGCGCGCGCGTTCAGACCGTCGATCGCCATCTCGACCTGGCCCAGCTCGATCAGCAGGTCATGGTGCGGATAAACCGGTTGAAAATCGAAACTCGTATCCATGACGTTTCCCTTTTCGTGCTTGGTGATCGGGTAGATGCAACCGCCATGCCAATGCGTGATCGTAATCACAGTTGATTCGAGTTCCACATCACGCGACTGACGCAGCACGTCATCTGCTGCCGCGGCCGGACACAAAATCTCTTTTCAGTCACCCTTTGTTCACGCATTTGAGGCGAATATCGATCCACGTTTCACGACAGCACCCGCTGTCTGCGCCAGCAAATTTCCGGTTTCTGGCGCTCGGCAACACGGTCATCCTGGATTCCCCCTGTTCCTGAGACCGCCGGGCGCCAGATCTAAAAAGCACAAGACCCCGCGGCTGCAGAGCCGCGGGGTCTTGTGCTTTGTGGCTCCGCAACGCTTCCGGACCCACAAAAGACGACGGCACCCGAGGAGGGTGCCGTCTTGCTTCCTTTCCCGGTACACAATCGAACCCCTGTCAGTTCGATCTCGGCGCGCGTAGTCGCGCAGCGTCTGCCCGTGAAAGTGCTGACTTGGAAAAGCAGGAAGCATGCCACCGCCTCCAGGCAGCTTCCAGGCCGTTGATGGCGTTACCATGGCGCCCTGTTTTGTCACTTTTTGCTCGCCCCAGGTCAGTTTGATGCACCACCCGACCCACTACGACGTCATCGTGATCGGCGGCGGCCACGCCGGCACCGAAGCCGCGCTCGCGGCCGCGCGCGCCGGTGCCCGCACACTGCTGCTCAGCCATAACATCGAGACGATCGGCCAGATGAGCTGCAATCCGGCGATCGGCGGCATCGGCAAGGGTCATCTGGTCAAGGAAATCGACGCGCTCGGCGGCGCGATGGCGCATGCGGCCGATCGCGCCGGCATCCAGTGGCGCACGCTGAATGCATCGAAGGGCCCGGCCGTGCGCGCCACACGCTGCCAGGCCGATCGCGCGCTGTACAAGGCGACTATCCGTCACATCGTCGAAACCGAGCCGAATCTGCAGCTGTTCCAGCAGGCGGTGGACGACCTGATCATCGAGCATGGCCGCGTCACCGGCGTGGTGACTCAGATGGGCTTGTCGTTCGGCGCGAACGCGGTGGTGCTCACCGCCGGCACCTTTCTCGCCGGCAAGATCCACATCGGCCCCGCGCAGTACGCCGGTGGCCGCGCCGGTGATCCACCGGCCAGCACGCTTGCCGCAAAGCTGCGCGAACTGCCGGTCCCCGCTGATCGCCTGAAGACCGGCACGCCGCCGCGCATCGACCTGCGCAGCATCGACTTCAGCGGCCTGCAGGAGCAGCCCGGCGACGATCCGGCACCGGTGTTCTCCTATCTCGGCACGCGCGACGAGCATCCGCGTCAGGTCAGCTGCTGGATCACCCATACCTCCGAACACACGCATGAGCTGATCCGCGGCGCACTGGACCGTTCGCCGCTGTACACCGGCCAGATCGAAGGCGTCGGCCCGCGCTACTGCCCGTCGATCGAGGACAAGGTGGTGCGCTTCGCGGAGAAGTCGTCGCACCAGATCTTCATCGAGCCGGAAGGGCTGGACACGTT
>DASZCB010000515.1:0-2096 GCA_035943575.1 Rhodanobacter sp.
AAGGCACCGCGGATCGACGACGAGTGCTGGCACCTGATCAAGGAAACCCCGAAGGTGATGGGTTTCATCGGTGGCACCGCCGATCGTCCGCTGCCGATCAAGGACAGCGAAGCCGATGCCATCCTCAGCCGTGTGCGCGAAGGTGTCGAGAAGCCCAGGCCCAAGGTGCTGTTCGAGCCGGGCGAGATGGTTCGCGTCACCGAGGGCCCGTTCAACGATTTCAACGGCGTGGTCGAGGAAGTCAACTACGAGAAGAGTCGCCTGCGCGTTGCGGTGCTGATCTTCGGTCGTTCGACCCCGGTCGAGCTGGAGTTTGGCCAGGTCGAAAAAGCCTGATATCTGGCCGAGCGGGCCTGACCGGCATGGTCGGGCCGCCCTGTCTGGTTCAGTTCGGCGACTCTTGGCACGGGGATTGCTGACGCCCCAATAAATCTCTATACTGCGCGGTTCACGCTGGGTCTTTTTGACTCGGCGTGTCCGCGTTTCAGATCTGCACGAGGCAGATCTTCCTTCCATCCACGGAACGGTGAACAGCGAGGAGCCGCAAGGCGCCTGGACTCGCGAGGAAAATCCCATGGCAAAGAAAGTCACTGGTTACATCAAGTTGCAGGTCAAGGCCGGTCAGGCCAACCCGTCGCCGCCGGTCGGTCCGGCACTCGGTCAGCGCGGCCTGAACATCATGGAGTTCTGCAAGGCGTTCAATGCCGCCACGCAGAAGCTGGAGCCGGGTCTGCCGATTCCGGTGATCATCACCGCGTACTCTGACCGCAGCTTCACCTTCATCACCAAGACCCCGCCCGCCACGATCCTGTTGAAGAAGATCACCGGTGTCGCCAAGGGTTCGCCGAAGCCGAATACCGACAAGGTTGGCAAGGTCACCCGCAAGCAGCTGGAAGACGTTGCGAAGCAGAAGGAGCCGGATCTGACGGCTGCCGATCTCGACGCCGCGGTGCGCACCATTGCCGGTAGCGCCCGCAGCATGGGCCTTGTGGTGGAGGGTTAAGACATGGCAAAGCTCACGAAGCGTATGAAGTCGGCTACGGCCGCCGTGCAGCCGGGCAAGTTCTACGGCCTGGAAGAAGCACTGAAGATCGTCAAGGACAACGCCAAGGCAAAGTTCGCCGAGTCGGTGGACGTGGCCGTGCGTCTGGGCATCGACGCGAAGAAGTCGGACCAGGGTGTACGTGGCTCCTCGCTGCTGCCGCACGGCACCGGCAAGACTGTCAAGGTTGCCGTGTTCTGCCCGCCGGGCGAGAAGGCCGAGGCCGCCAAGGCCGCTGGTGCCGACGCCGTCGGCATGGACGACCTGGCCGAGCGCATGCAGGCTGGTGATCTCGACTTCGGTCGCGTGATCGCCACGCCGGACGCGATGCGCGTCGTCGGCAAGCTCGGCCAGCTGCTCGGTCCGCGTGGCCTGATGCCGAACCCGAAGGACGGCTCGGTCACCGCCGACGTCGCTACCGCGGTGAAGAACGCCAAGGCCGGCCAGGTGAAGTTCCGCAACGACAAGGCGGGCATCATCCACGCAACCATCGGCAAGGCCAGCTTCGAGGCCGCCCAGCTGGCGGACAACCTCAACACGCTGATCGCCGACCTGCTGAAGGCCAAGCCGTCCACGGCGAAGGGTCAGTTCCTGCAGAAAGTGGCGTTGTCCAGCACGATGGGCGTCGGCGTTGCCGTCGATACCTCGTCGCTGACGATCTCCACCAAGTAAGTATCAAGTCCCACACCGGCGATTTCGCCGGTGTGGGCAGTTTTTGAGGGCAGTTCCGGCTCTTCGCATGAAGGTCGGGACCGCTGTCAAAGACCGCAGGCGCGGTCAGCGCGTGATGACGACGGGCAGGGAGCTCGCATTGGCATGGAATCGCCGTCGTCGCCAGCGGGACTGCTTAATCGGGTTTCTCGCGAATCCGGCCTGCGCAGATGGTGCTGCCCCTTCTGGAATTGTTCGATGTGTTCTGGAAAGGCCACCACCCGGGACATCCCATGTCCCCGACGTCAAGGATGGCGTCGCCCAGGACCGCAAGCGGCAGGAGCCGTGAGCGGAGTTCATTTGGAGGAGTGCAATGGCTCTAAATCTGCCTCAGAAGCATGAA
>DASZCB010000516.1:0-1867 GCA_035943575.1 Rhodanobacter sp.
AAAATTAAAGGCGCGGTAGGGATCTCTACGTTCGGCGGTAGCCATGCTTTACTCCTCAGTCAGTCGCGGTCGCAGTCCACAGGCCAATACGCACGATCACGAATTCCGCCGGCTTCACCGGTGCCACTCCGATCAGGCAGATCAAACGCCCGTTGTCGATGTCGGTCTGCGTCATCGTGGTGCGGTCGCAGCGCACAAAGAATGCTTCCTCGACCTTGGTGCCCTCGAGTGCACCACTGCGCCAGACCTGGGTCAGGAAGTTGCTGATCGAGCGACGCACTTGCGCCCATAGCGGTTCGGCGTTGGGTTCAAATACCACCCATTGCAGTCCACGGTTGAGCGACGCCTCGATGAAAATCAGCAAGCGCCGCACGTTGACGTATTTCCAATCCGGATCGCTGGTGATGACCCGTGCGCCATACACACGCAGGCCACGGCTGTCGCTGCGGAAATCGCGGATGACGTTGATGTTCACCGGGTAGGGGTTGAGGATGTCCTGTTCGCCCTTGTGCAAGCGACGCCGCAATCCGGTGATGCCGCGCACGATTTCGTTGGCCGGCGCCTTGTGCACGCCGCGTTCGTTATCCACGCGCGCATACACGCCGATCACGTGGCCGCTGGGCGGCACCGGATAATCGGCAATGCTGCTCAGGTTGGCGGGGTAGGGGTTGGGTATGACTAGCCAGGGGTGATAGAGCGCGGCGTACTTGCTGTCGAATTGCTGGCGCAAAGTCTGCACGTCGGTGAGCTGGTCGTCGGGCGGCGGCGGGCCATCGAGCACGGCGAAGCGGTAAAGCATGTTTTCGCAATGCGCGATCACAGCCGCCTGCAGCGCCGCTCCGGTGCGACCCGGAGCCGCGACGATGCTGATCTCCTCTTCGTTGCGCAGGCTGTACAAGCCTGTGCGCAACTCCGGTTCGACATCATCCTGACCGATGTAGGTGCTGTCGCTCACCGCTCCCACGGCGTCGTCGCCACTCGTCAACGAGAGGCGTGCGGGTTGCTTGGCGCCACTGGGCAGGGTGTCAGTCAACGGCGTCGGTCCCAGGCGTACGGCTTGCTTCTTGCTCAGGTCGCTTTGCTCGTCGCGGATGCGGATCAGCCAGGATTCGCCTTCAGAGCGGCGATCGCTCTTGCGCAGCGGCTGGCCGTCGTCGTCCAGTGGCGGCGCCGCGCCGATGACCCAGGTGGTGCCGATCACTTTGTGCACGTAGCGGCTATGCCGCGGGTCCATCGACAGATAGGGAAACGCCTCGACGGTCAGTATCGTCTCGCTGCGCGTAGGGACGGCCGGATCGGGTTGGCGCAGCAAGTACACATTGAGCTGAAACTCTTGCGAGACCATGCGGTCGGCCACGGCAGCGGTGCCTGGCAGCGGCGTAGCGGCATCCAGGGTAATCAGCGAATCGCTCTGGCGATCGACCTTGATGACCTTGTGTGTAGACAGCGTGTGACCGCTGGCGTCGACGCGCAGCAATACCGTGCCCGCTTCGATACCGTTGGCTGTCATGAGCCGCAGGTGCTGGTTGTCCTGAATCGAGCGGATGCTGGTCTTGGCCAGAGGTGGGTCGTTATCGATCACCGCAACGCGCAATCGGTTGCCCCAGGCGCCTTGATCCAGCGCGCGCACGGTCAATAGCGGCGTTCGCGCAATGACCTGCTCACCGGCGGCGTGCATCAGATTGAGCGGCGCATTCAAGGTCACTGGCTGTGCATTGAGCGTGGAGGGGGCGGCGCTGAGGGTGTGGAAGTACTGGTCGCCGCTGGCACTGATACGCAGGACACTGGTGGCCGAAAGCCCGGTGAAGTCCGAGATGATCAGCGTGGCATCGCCGCTGGCCGCTGCCATCGACAACGTTGCCGCAGG
>DASZCB010000517.1:0-1943 GCA_035943575.1 Rhodanobacter sp.
CGCGCCGGTTGGCCAGGTCGGAGGCGACCTGCAGGGTGGCCTGATCGGCGTCCTGCAAGGCGCGTGTCCATTCGCGCCGGGCCAGCTTGGGCAGCTCGACCGCGTACAGCTCGAACGCGCGCAGTACGCCGGGCATGGCCAGCACGGCCTGTTCGCGTTGCGGATCGTTGGCGACAGTCAGCGGGCAGATCGCATACGGCTGGTCGAGCTTGTCGGCGGCGAGAAAACCGAAGAACGTGGATTTGTCGGCCTCGGCGCTGAACTGCCGCTGCGCTTCGTCGCTGCGACCGAGAGCGACCAGCGCGCGCGCGCGAAAATATTGCCACTCGCCGTCCTGCAGCTGGCTGGCCGTCATCGCGTCGATTGCCGTCAGCACCGCCGTCCAGTTCTGTCGCGCCAGCGCCACGCGCACGCGCCACTCGCGGCTGGCGTCGGTCTGCGCGGCGGCGGGCAGCGCGATCAGGCGGGCCAGCGCGTTGTCGTCAAAATCGGTAGCGTGGAACAGCGCCAGCGCATATAGGATCTGACTGCGCTGCGCTTCGCTGAAGCGGAAGTGCGATTGCAGCGTTTGCCATGTGCTGTCGGCGCTGTCGGACTGGCGGCGAGCCAGTCGGGTCAGCGCGAGCGTCGCGGCTTGCCGATGACGCGGAGTATCCGGCCACGTCGCCGCCGCGGCCAACGCGGCGGCGGGGTCACGCAGCGCCAGCGCGAGTCGTTGCGCAGCGGTGCGATCGTCCGGCGGTAGCCAGTTGGCCATGTTGGCGATGGTGCCGGGCTGGCCAGCGTCGGCGGCGCGATCGATGCGCATCCACAGCCGCGTGTCAGTCAGCAGGCCCTGATCGTGCGCGGCGGTGAGCACCGGATCGCAGGCATCGGGCAGGTTCGGTTTGGCCCACAGCGCGGCCAGATCCTTGTCGAAATTCAGCGTACTGCCGCTGGCCAGCCGCGCCTGCAACGCGTTGCAGCTGAATGCGTCGCCGAGGTCGGGCTGGTACAGCGCGAGAAAATTGTTCCAGTCCTGGCGCCGCGCCAGCTCCAGCAAAAACGCGCGGCGGAGGTCGGCGGCGGGGATCCAATCGGGATACTGCTTGAGATACGACTCCACGGTGGCGCGGTCGACCTGCTGGATGTCGTGCTCGAGCGCGGCGGCCTGCAGATACGGATATAGCGGATAGCCGTGCAGGCCGGCGGCCAGGCCTTGCCAGCTGTCGCCACCTTGCTGGGCTGCTGCATAGGCCTGCTTGAAGGCGGTGCGCTGGGCGGCAATGGGTTCGGCGGCCTGCGCGATCGTGGTGGCCAGCAACCAGCTGGTGGCCAGCAACAGCCAGCTCAACGAGACGCGCCGCGATGGGGCGAAAACAAACATGGGAACTCCTGCGGTCGATCTGGCTGCAGTGTAATCGATGGCTCAGGCCGGCTTGTCGAGGGTCGGTGAGGGCGCGCCTGCTAAGCTGGCACGCTTCGTCTACAGCAACTCCGGGATCGGCATGTCGCCAGCACCTTCGCCAGATTTTCGTCGAGCCGCGCTGGCGTGGTTGATGCTGCTGGCGCTGGCACTGGTCGGTGCGTACTGGTGGTGGGCGATCGGTCGGCCGGCGACGTTGCCGGATGCGCCGTCGGCGCGGATCGCCTGCGTGTCGTATGCGCCGTTCCGCAACGCCAACGAAACACCGTTGGATGTGCACGCCTTCATCAGTCCCGAGCGCATCGACGCGGACTTGCATGCGCTGTCGCAACGCTTCGATTGCGTGCGCACGTACTCGCAGGGGCAGGGCCTGAGCGCAGTGCCGCAGATCGCCGAGCGCTATGGCATGAAGGTGCTGCTGGGTATCTGGCTGGGTGGCGACAAGCAGGTGAACGCACAGCAAGTCCAGCTGGGCATCGCCACCGCGCGCAAGTATCCACAGGTGCTGCGCGGGGTGATCGTCGGCAACGAAGTACTG
>DASZCB010000518.1:0-2760 GCA_035943575.1 Rhodanobacter sp.
CACTCCAGCCGACTGCGCAGGCATATCCGGCCTGGTCGATCCATTTCATCACCATGCCGCCGTGCACCTTGCCGCCGAAATTGACGTCGGTGGGCTCGGCGAGAAAACGGAACGTCACTTCGTGTTGCTGACCTGGCATGCGGACTCCGGCTGACTGACCCGATAAACGGGCTCGCATTATGCCCGCTTGCGCCGCAACAACGGTGGCAGCGCAGCCTCCAGCATCATGGGCGTGGTAGCCACCCCCATCGGAGACAAACCCTCAGGTCCTGTCTGCACGAAACCCAGACGCCCATACACAGGTACCGCGCACCGGGTGGCGTTGAGTGTGAAGCGCTGCGTGCCCGCCCGCCGTACCGCGTCGCGCATCGTGCGCAACCACAGCTGGCGGGCAATGCCGCGGCGCTGATAACGGGTGCTCACGAAGAACTGAACCAGATGGCTGTCGTCACGCATCGCCGAAACACCGACCAGCACGTCGCCCACATAGCCAAGATGGAAACGCTGGCCGCCAAGCATCTTTTCGCGAATCACTTTCGCACTGAGCCGTGACAACAGCGCCAGGCCAGCGTCATTCGGCTGATCGGGCATGATCCATCGACGGGTCACGCGACGCGCCAGCACACCGATGGCGCCGGCATCCTCTGGACGCCCCAGACGCATATGCAAAACGAGTCGGTACATGGCACCCCCGCTGCCTTCAGTCCCAACAAGCGTGACAAGAAATCCGGCGCAAAAAAAGCCCCGCCATGGCGGGGCTCTCGGGCATCCTGTGCGGCGCCGGTCAGACGTTGAACAGGAAGTGCAGCACGTCGCCGTCCTTGACGATGTATTCCTTGCCTTCCTTGCGCAACCGGCCCGCCGCACCGGCGCCGGCTTCGCCCTTGTACTGGATGAAGTCGTCGTAACCGATCGTCTCGGCGCGAATGAAGCCGCGTTCGAAATCGGTGTGGATCACCCCGGCGGCCTGCGGCGCGGTGAAGCCGCGTTTGATCGTCCACGCGCGCACTTCCTTCACGCCCGCAGTGAAGTAGGTCTGCAGGTCGAGCAGCTTGTAACCGGCGCGGATCACCCGGTTCAGCCCCGGCTCGTCCAGCCCCATGTCCTTCAGGAACTCATCGCGGTCGGCATCTTCCAGTTGCGCCATCTCCTCCTCGATCGCCGCACACACCGGCACCACTTCGGCGCCTTCGGTGGCTGCGCGGGCACGCACGATGTCGAGCAGTGGATTGTTCTCGAAACCATCGTCGGCGACGTTGGCGATGTACATCAGCGGCTTCAGGGTGAGCAGGAACAGGTCTCGCACCAGCGCCTTCTCCTCTTCGTCCAGGCCCAGGCTGCGCGCCGACCGGCCCTCGTTGAGGCCTGCGGAAAGTTTCTGCAGCACGGGCTTCTTCGCCAGCGCTTCCTTGTCGTTTGCCTTGGCCGCGCGCTCGGCACGATTCAGCGCCTTGTCGACCGATTCCAGGTCGGCCAGCGCCAGCTCGGTGTCGATGGTCTCGATGTCTGAGATCGGATCGACCTTGCCGGCAACATGGATCACATCACCCTCGAAACAGCGCACCACGTGGGCGATCGCATCCACTTCGCGGATGTGCGCCAGGAACTTGTTGCCGAGACCCTCGCCCTTCGATGCGCCAGCGACCAGGCCGGCGATATCGACGAACTCCACCGCGGTCGGGATCACCTTCTGCGGGTTGACGATCGCGGAAAGCGCGTTGAGCCGCAGATCAGGCACCGGCACCACGCCCACGTTCGGCTCGATCGTGCAGAACGGGAAGTTCGCCGCAGCGATGCCGGCCTTGGTCAGCGCGTTGAACAGGGTGGACTTGCCGACGTTAGGCAGGCCGACGATGCCGCATTTGATACCCATGATGATTCCGGTGGGGAAACGCGCACCGCAGGCGATCGAATGACCCGCCTGCATCCACGTCTGCCGCATAAAATTGTGGTGTTACCTGGTTTTACCGTCTTCTGTCGTATGCAACTGCTGCATCGCCTTGTCGAACTGACCATCCACCGCCAGCGGCAACACGTCCAGCGCGCGGGCGATGCCACCGAGGATCGCGTCCTCGTCCTGCGCCGATGGCCGGCCAAGCACCCAGGGTGTGACCTGATCGCGATGGCCGGGATGACCGATGCCCACGCGCAGGCGATGAAACTTGCCGTGATCCAGATGCGCCATGAGGTCGCGCAGACCGTTCTGGCCGCCGTGACCGCCATCGAACTTCATCCGCACGGTGCCGACAGGTAGATCCAGATCGTCGTGCGCAACCAGGCACTGTTCCGGTTCGATCTTGTAGTAGCGCAGCGCCGAAACCACAGCGATGCCGCTCTTGTTCATGAAGGTGGCCGGCTTCAGCAACCATACCTGCTGGCCGCCGATGCGCACCCGACAGGTTTCGCCGTGCAGCTTGCCGTCGAAACCGAAACGCTCGCTCTGCCCGCTGGCAAGAGCGTCAACAAACCAGAACCCGGCGTTGTGCCGGGTTCTGAGGTATTCGGCACCGGGGTTGCCCAGTCCGACAATGAGTTGCAATGCAGCCATGAGAGCCCAGCCATGATGTCCCACGCTCGCAATGAGCGCGGGACACGGCATGACTTACTTCTTGTCGGCAGCCGGCTTAGCAGCCTTGGCGGCCGGCTTGGCAGCGGCGGCCTTGTTGGCCTCGGCTTCGGCTTCGGCGGCGGCGTCTTCGGCCGCATCCGCGGCATTTTCCTTGACCATATTCACCGTGACCACCGGGATGTCGTGCGCCT
>DASZCB010000519.1:0-6794 GCA_035943575.1 Rhodanobacter sp.
CGTGCAGACTGCGCTGGAACGACGCGAGGCGCACATCGAGATGGGTCGCCGGGTGACCGACCGTACCGCCGCGCTGCGCGAAGCCAACCGCGTGCTGCGCCAGCAGGTACTGCAGCGCCAGCGTGGCGAGCGCCTGCAGGCCGCCCTGTTCCGCATCGCCGAACTGGCCAACACCTCCGAGACGCTGGAGAAGTTCTACGCGGCCATGCACCTGGTGATCAGCGGCCTGCTATACGCGCGCAACTTCTACATCGCGCTGGTCGACGAGGACAGCGGACACATCACCTTCCCCTACTCGGTGGACGATATCGAAAGCGTAAGGCCGTCACGTGTGCACGGTCGCGGCGCCACTGAATACGTGCTGCGCCACAGTCAGCCGCTGCTAGCCGACGCACGCGAGATCGACCGCCTGACAGCGCTGGGCGAGATCAGCAATTTCGGTGCGCGCTCGGTGTGCTGGCTCGGCGTACCGCTGATCTGGGGCGGCAAGGCGATGGGTGTGCTGGCGCTGCAAAGTTATTCCCCCGAACACACCTACAACGAGCGCGATCAGGAGCTGCTCACCTTCGTCAGCTACCACATCGCCAATGCACTGCAACGCAAGCAGGCGGCATCATCACTGAAACAGGCCTATGCCGGGCTGGAGCGTCGCGTCACCGAGCGCACCCGTGCGCTGGCGCTGGCCAATCGCGACCTGCGCGAGCAGATCGCCGAACGCGAACGGGTCGAGCGCCGGCTGAAATATGAAACCCTGCACGATTCACTGACCGGGCTGCCCAACCGCACCCTGCTGCTGCAGCGGCTGGAACAGGCGATGCAGCGCTACGTCGCGAATCCGGGCGAGCAGTTCGCGGTGCTATTCATCGACCTGGATCGCTTCAAGGTGATCAACGATTCGGTCGGTCATCTGGTTGGTGACGACCTGTTGTTCCAGGTCGGCGGCCGCATCCGCGCCTGCCTGAAAACCCGCGATGTGGTCGCGCGCCTGGGCGGCGACGAATTCGCCGTGTTGCTGGAAGGCATCGCCGACACCGGCAAGGCATCGCTGATTGCAGAGCGCATCATCAGCGAACTGCAGACGCCATTCCGGCTCGGCACCAAGGAGATTTTCACGTCCGCGTCGATCGGCATCGCCCTGTGCAGCCCGCATTACCGTCAGCCGGAAGAATTGCTGCGCGATGCCGATGCGGCGATGTACAACGCGAAGGACGGGGGACGCCATCGCGCCGCCATGTTCGACGCTCGTCTGCGCCGCGAAGCGCTGTCGCTGCTGGACATGGAAAACGATCTGCGTCACGCGCTCAGCCGCAACGAGTTCGAGCCGTTCTACCAGCCGATCGTCGAACTCGTTGATGGCCGCGTCGCCGGCTACGAGGCCCTGCTCCGCTGGCATCATCCCGAACGCGGGTTGCTGCCGCCGCATGATTTCCTGCTGATCGCCGAAGAGTGCGGTTGCGCCGAAGCGATCGACTGGCAGATCTTTGAACGGGTCTGCACCCAGGCGGTGCGGCTGATCGGCAACGAGGGCTTCATCAGCATCAACGTCTCCGGCCGGCATTTCCGATCCGCCGATCTTGATCTGCGGCTACTCGCCCTGTTCGAGCAATACGCCGTACCGACGCGTTGCATCCGCATCGAGGTCACCGAGCACGCACTGCTGGAGAACGCGACCCAGGTCAAGCGGATGCTGCAGAACCTGCGCAGCCATGGCGTCGGCATCGCGCTCGACGATTTCGGCACCGGCTATTCCTCGCTCAGCTACCTGCACCAATACCCGTTCGAGACGCTGAAGATCGATCGCTCCTTCATCACCGAACTGCCGCCTGACGACGCCGAGACCCAGGGCCTGGCGTTGGTGCGCGCGATCCAGGTGCTGGCCGACTCGCTACAGATGAAGGTGATCGCCGAAGGCATCGAGAAAGAATCGCAGCGGCAGGCGTTGCTGCGGGTCGGCTGCCGCTACGGCCAGGGCTTCCTGTTCGCCACGCCGGAGCCGGCTTCCACCTGGCTGAGCACGGACAACTCAGTGCTGGCCTGATTTGTCTTCACTGCGCCAAATTCATTGTGATGTCCCCGACGCCGCAGGCGCCGCGGCATCGCTGAGCAGATGCTCGGCATCAATGCGATCGAAGTGATAGCGCTGTGCGCAGAACTCGCAGATCACCTCGATCTCGTCGCCCCGCGCCACGAGTGCCGCCTCGACTTCATCGCGACCGAGCGAACGCAGCATCGCCGTCACCCGCTCGCGGCTGCAGCTGCAGCCGAACGCCAGTGCGCGCGGCTCGAACAGGCGTACCGATTCCTCATGGTAGAGCCGGTACAGCAACTGCTCCGGCGCGCTGCTCAGCAATTCCTTGATGCCCAACGTAGCGGTCAGGTGCACGATGCGGTTCCATGCATCCTCGTCGCGCGCAGCATCCCGACCACCCTCGTCCGGCATCTTCTGCAACATCAAGCCAACGGCGTGCTCAGCATCGGCGGCCAGCAGGATCCGCGCCGGCAATTGCTCGGACTTGACGAAGTAATTTTCCAGCGACTCGGCCAGTCCGGCGTGCTGCAGATCGACCAGCCCCTGATAGCGCTGGTCGCGATCCACGTTGCCGATGGTGATCGCCATAATCGCATCGGGCAGCTCGTCCAGTGCCAGCGGCGCGGGCAACGGCTCCTGCCAGCGCGCCAGTCCGCGCAGGCGACCCTGGTCGTTGCACTCGGCAAACAGCAGGCGCAACGGGCCGGCACTCTTCAGCTCGATCGACAGCGCGCCGTCCAGCTTGATGTTGCTGGTCAGCAGAGCGCTGGCGGCCAGTGCCTCGCCGAGCAGCACATGCAGGGCCGGTGGATAGTCGGCACGACCAGCCACCTCGCGCCAGGCCGGCCCGAGTCGTACCAGCGCGCCGCGCACGCCGGCACGTTCCAGCAGAAAGCGATGCAGCACATCGTCGACAGGCAGGGTTTCCACGATAGACGTTCCGGTTGAGGTCAAGCGCTTCAGATGGGGGCGCGCAAGCGACGGGACAACGCCCCGTATACTGCCCCATTCTCTTGCGCACACCATCATGCATCATCTGTTCCGTCGCCCCCTGCTGGTTCGTCTGCTGCGCTCACTGGCGATCCTCGTGCTGGCATGGCTGGCGCTGAGCTGGCTGATGGTGCTGCTGCTGCGCTTCGTGCCGCCATGGACAACGGCGATGATGCTGGAGCGCCAGCTCGGTGCGTGGATCCATGGCGAGCAGGATTTCCAGCTGCGCCAGCACTGGGTGCCGTGGCAAAAGGTGTCGCCGTGGGTGCCACTGGCGATGGTGGCCGGCGAGGATCAGAAATTTCCGTACCACCATGGCTTCGACTTCGACTCCATCCAGGATGCAATGGATGCGGCCGACGACGGCAAGCGCCTGCGCGGCGCCAGCACCATCAGTCAGCAAACGGCCAAGAACCTGTTCCTGTGGAATGGCCGCAGCTTCGTGCGCAAGGGACTGGAGGCGTATTTCACCGTGCTCATCGAGCTGACCTGGCCGAAGCAGCGCATCCTCGAGGTGTACTCGAATATCGCCGAACTGGGCGATGGCATCTACGGCGTGGGCGCGGCCAGCGAAGTGTATTTCCACACCTCGCCGGCGCAACTCGGCCCGGCGCAGGCGGCACGCCTCGCCGCCGTGCTGCCGAGCCCGCGCCGCCTGCATGCGGATCGGCCCAGCGCGTACGTGCAGCGCAGAGCCAACTGGATCCAGCAGCAGATGAATCATCTCGGTGGTCCCGACTACATCGAAGGCCGCGCACCGCCGCGACCGCCGCATTGAGTCATGCCAGGAGCAGGCGGTAACCGCCATATTTCATCGAATAACGGCACTTGCCGCGCGGTCGGCGCTGAGGCCAGCACGTTAGCGACATGGCTTCACAACTTCGCTACACGCGACGTCGAAAGCAGCGTTAGACTCGTGACAGACGGCCCGCCCGGGCCGGTGGGAGACCCACGCATGAGCCAGGTCAAGCATCTGCTGGAAAGCAAGGGCAACAAGGTTTTCAGCATCGCGCCGGAAGCGCCGGTACTCGAAGCGATCAAGCACATGGCCGAACACCGCGTCGGCGCGCTGCTGGTCATGCGCGGCGACCAGCTGCTCGGCGTGGTATCGGAACGCGACTACGCACGCAAGGTGATTCTGCAGGGCCGCTCCTCGTCGCAGACAGCCGTGTCCGACATCATGAGCAGCGAGCCACTGACCGTCGGCCCGGATACCGACGTGTTCGACTGCATGCGCCTGTGCACCGACAGCCGTATCCGGCATCTGCCTGTGGTGGATGGCAAACGGGTCGTCGGCGTAATTTCGATCGGCGATCTGGTCAAGGCGGTGATCGACGCGCAGGCCGAAGAGATCGAACATCTGCAGCGCTATATCACCAGCTGAGGACGGAATGGGTTGTCATCAGGTCGATGGCGCATCGGCACCGTCGGTTTGTGCATGCTCATCCGGCGCCAGATCGGGCGACCAGCCGGCACGCCGCGCCACCACCGCCGCCAGCGTGGCAACACCGGCACCCAGCAGGGCCAACCCACCGATGCTCCAGCCCAGCATGCGCAGGCCGCTCACGGCGCTGGTTACTACCACGTCGCCAAACCGCCATACCGCAGTCTCGACGAAATTCTTGCCCTTGTAGCGCGTCTCGCGCGGCACCCGCGTGTACAGCGCATCCACCGCCGGCTTGGTCATGCCGTAGGCGAAGCCGCGTGTGATCACCTGCATCACCGCCAGCAGCGGTACGCTGTAGCTCATCAGCATGAAGCTGCCGCCACCGATCAACGCCACGCAGGCCAGCAGGGCCACATTCACCAGTGTCGGCACGACCAGCCCCCAGCCGGCACCGCGACGCACCAGCAGCCACGGCGTGAGGCTCAGCTGCAATGCCCCACCGAGCAGGTTGGTCGCCAGATCGAGATCGTTATAGAACGACGTGCGCGCGACCGTACTGGTGAAGTGCAGCTTGGCGTAGTCGGCCACCAGCGCATAGGCCAGCGTGCCGATGCCATCGCCGAACAACATCAGCAAGGCCATATAACGCAGGAACGGGCGCGACCACAGCTCCCTGATGCCGGCCCACAGTGAGCCGCCGATCGCCTCGTCGCCACCGCTGCCCGCCTGCCGGTCGTGCTGCGCGGAAAGCTGCAGTAACAGCATCATCGCGAGGCCCAATGCCAGCGCCGAGACCAGCAACAGCGGCGCCACACCGATCAGCTGCACCAGCAACTTGGTCACCAATGGACCGAAGATCGCGCCAGCCATGCCGCCGAGTGCGATCAGGGAAAACACCCGCCGCGCCTGGCCGCCGGAGAAGATGTCGGCCATGAAGCTCCAGAACAGCGACACCACGAACAGGTTGAACACGCTGGCCCAGACGAAGAACACCACACCCAGCTCGCGCGCGCCAATGCGATCCTGCGCCATGAACGCAGGCACGAACGCGAGCAGGCACAGAATGAAGAAGCTGTAGCTCCAGCCAAGCAATTGCCTGCGTCGGAAGCGCGCCACCAGCATGCCGAACACCGGCGTCAACAGCAGCATCACCACAAACACCGCGCCGTAGAACAGCGGCAGTGACTGCGAGCCGACTGCACCGCTCAGCTGGCCCATGACTGGCCGGATGATGTAGTACGAAGTCATCACGAAAAAGAATGCCAGCGCGGACAGCGTCGGCGCGGTGGCTTGTTCCACAACAGTTGGGCGAGGCAAACTCACGGGCACATCCAGCGTGGGGCGCGGCAAGCCTAGCATGCGTTCACGTTCCTCCAGCGGAGCAGAAAGCTCTTGAACGACTATGACTACGTCATCGTTGGCGCCGGCTCTGCCGGTTGCGTGCTGGCCAACCGGCTCAGCGCCGATCCAGGCAAACGGGTATTGCTGCTGGAGGCCGGCGCGTCGGACTGGAATCCGCTGATCCACATGCCGGCCGGCATCGCCCGGCTGGCCAACAACCGTCGGCTCAACTGGAATTACCGTACCGAACCGGAACCCGCACTCAATCAGCGTCGGTTATGGTGGCCGCGCGGCAAGACACTGGGCGGCTCCAGCTCGATCAATGCGATGTGCTACATCCGCGGTGCGGCAGCCGATTACGACAGCTGGGCGCACGCGTGCGGCGATCCGCGCTGGTCTTGGCAGCAGGTGTTGCCATGGTTCCTGCGCAGCGAGGACAACAACCGTGGCGTCAGCGCGCTGCACGGGGTTGGCGGTCCGCTCGGTGTTTCCGACCTGCGCCATCACAACGTGCTGTCGGCGACCCTGATCGACGCTGCCACGAGCGTCGGCTACGCGCGCAACGACGATTTCAACGGCACCCGGCAGGCCGGCTTCGGGCTGTATCAGGTCACCCAGCGCGACGGCGCGCGCTGCTCCTCGGCGACAGCTTTCCTGAAGCCGGTACGCCAGCGCGGTAATCTGCATGTGCGCACGCATGCGCTGGTCGAGCGCGTGCTGTTCGACCACGGCCGCGCGGTGGGCGTGCAGTTGCGCCATGGCCGGCACGCGGCGGAACGCATCGAAGCGGGCGAGGTGATCCTCGCCGCCGGTGCGATCAACACGCCGCAACTGCTGATGCTGTCCGGCCTCGGCCCGGCCGATCATCTGCGCGAACACGGCATTGCGGTACTCGCCGACCTGCCCGACGTCGGCGGCAACCTGCAGGACCATCTGGACATCTGCACGCTCAACGGCAGCACGCAGAAGATCACCTACGATCATCTCAACGAACTGAGTACCGGCCTGCGCTGGTGGCGTCATCGCGACGGCCCGGGCAGTTCCAAT
>DASZCB010000520.1:0-5716 GCA_035943575.1 Rhodanobacter sp.
CGCCAGCACCATCATTGGATAGAACAGCGCCTTCTTGATCTTCTTCTTGATCGCTTCCGTGCGCTCCTTGTAGGTCGCCACGGTGTCCAGCACGGTGTCCAGCACACCGGAGGTTTCGCCGGCATGGACCAGGTTGCAGTAGAGCTCGTCGAACTGCACCGGATAACGGGCAAGCGCCTCATGCAACGCCGCGCCGCCCTCGATGTTCTGCTTCACGTCGAGCAGGATGTTCTTGAAGCGGATGTTCTTCTGGCCGTCGGCAATGATGTCGAAGGACTGCACCATCGGCACGCCGGACGCCATCATGGTGGCGATCTGGCGGCTGAACACGGCGACGTCACCAGGCTTGACCGTGCTGCCGGAGGCGCCGAATAGGGGCTTGGAGCGCTCCCGCACGGTTTGCGGGTTCATGCCTTGGCGGCGGAGTTCGGCCTTGACCAGCGTGGCGTTCTTCGACGCCATGTCGCCCTTCATGCGCTTGCCACGCTTGTCCAGTGCGACCCAATCGTAAGTGGTCAACTTACTGATCTCGGCACGTTGCGCGCCGAGCGCGCGCGTCTTGTCTGCCTTTGCTTTTGCGGTTGCGGTAGCCGTGGCCATGCGCATGTTCCCCCAGTGATTCAGTCCCGGAGCCGCCCAAGCTGGCGGCTGGCAAGGTATTTGTGCAGCTTATGTCATTTCTGCGGCGCCAAACCGTGGCGCCGGACGCAAGTTCGATGCGGCGGCCGTCCCAGATCGGCCGCTCATTCCTTGGTGACGCGGTCGATCTCGGTCAGGCTGGTCAGCCCATTCTTCACCTTGAGCAGGGCCGACGCGCGCAGGTCATTCACGCCGGCGGCCTTGGCCACCTCGCTGATCTGCAGCGCATTGCCACCTTGAAGGATGATTTTCTGGATGTCTTCCAGCATCGGCATCACCTGATAGATACCCACGCGGCCCTTGTAGCCTTCGTTGCAGCCGTCGCAGCCGACGGCTTCGTAAATGGTCAGGCCGGCGTCGATGTCGGTCTGGCTGAAACCGGCCGCCAGCAGCACCTGTGGCGGCAGATTCATCGGTTTTTTGCACTCGTGCAGACGCCGCGCCAGGCGCTGGGCGATGATCAGGGTGACCGATGAAGTGATGTTGTACGGCGCGATACCCATGTTCATCAGGCGCGCGATAGTTTGTGCGGCATCGTTGGTATGCAGGGTGGACAGCACCATGTGGCCGGTCTGCGCGGCCTTGATCGCGATCTCGGCGGTTTCCAGATCGCGGATTTCGCCGACCATGATCACGTCCGGATCCTGGCGCAGGAACGAACGCAGCGCGCTGGCGAACGTCATGCCGCGTTTCACGTTCTGCTGCACCTGGTTGATGCCCTCGACGCGGATTTCCACCGGGTCTTCCACCGTCGAGATGTTGCGCTCGGCGGTGTTGAGCATGTTCAGGCCGGTGTACAGCGAAACCGTCTTGCCTGAACCAGTTGGGCCGGTGACCAGCACCATGCCATACGGCTTGTGGATCGCATCGATGAAGAGCTTCTGCTGCTCCGGCTCATAGCCGAGCTTCTCGATGCCGATCCTGGCCGACGAGCCGTCCAGGATACGCAGCACGATCTTCTCGCCGAACAACGTTGGCAGCGAGCTCACGCGAAAGTCGATCGCGCGGGTCTTGGACAGATTGAGCTTGATACGGCCATCCTGAGGTATGCGCTTCTCGGCAATGTCCAGCTGCGCCATCACCTTGATGCGCGAGGCAATGCGGTTGGCCATCTTCATTGGCGGGCTGGCCACGGCCTTCAGCATGCCGTCCATACGCAGACGCACCCGGTACTGGGTTTCGAACGGCTCGAAATGGATGTCCGAGGCGCCGCGGCGAATCGCGTCGACCAGGATCTTGTTGACGAATTTCACCACCGGCGCATCGTCATTTGCGTTGGCGTCGATGCCGGTGGAATCGGCTTCGTCGTCACCGGCTTCAAGTTCCAGACCGTCCAGATCGCCGCCACCCATCTCGGGCATGGTGTCGCGCATGCTGTTGAGCAGGCTCTCGATCACCCGCTGCAACGAGCCGCGTTCGACCAGAATGGGTTCAACCATGCAATTGGAGTGGAACTTGATCTCGTCCAACGCGTGCGACTGCATCGGATCGGCGATGCCGACAAACAGCCGCTTGCCGCGGCGGAACAGCGGCAACGCCATGTGCTTGGTGATCAACGCCTCGCTGATCAGATCCAGCGGCATCGTCGCCGGGTTCAGCGCGGCGACGTCCATCATCGGCATACCGAACTCTGCCGAGGCGATCTGTGTCAGTCGGCCACTGTCGACCAGGTTGTGATCGAGCAGCCAGGCACCCAGCGTGACTTTTTGCAGATTGCTGTCGACCATCGCCTTGCGGACATCGGTCTCCGGCAGCACGCCTTCGGACACTAGTCGGCGCGCCATGCCGGACAAACCTGCGAGCGATGGTTGTAATTGAGATGACATAACCAGACTCGACCCCGCCCCTGTATGTGGTTGAATCTACCGCAGTCCAGCCCGCAGGTCATCCATTCCCTGCATCGCGAAGACGCCAGGGTGATGCAGTGCACAAAGGTGCTTGCGTCCCCCGACCGCGCAGACTTAGCTCTTTCGCACGCTAGCAGAGTGAAGGGAGCTCTGGGCTCCCCCGATCAACGTCGGCCTGCTGTTCGCGCCGCGTGCCGAAATCCGGCCCTTTTCTCAACCCTCACTCAGGCTTCACGCTATGATCTCCACTCACCCGGAGGAGTCATCTGTTGAACCGTCTGAGCATCATCCTGCCTGCCAAGAACGAGGCGCCCGCGCTGGCCGCGCTGCTGCCGCGCCTGCGCGCTGCACACCCTGAGGCTGAGATCATCGTGGTCGACGACGGCTCCACCGACGACACCCGCAGCATCTGCACCAGTAGTAGCGTGGCATGCTTGTCTTCACCGTATTCGATGGGCAACGGTGCTGCGATCAAACGCGGCGCCCGTGCGGCCACCGGCGACATCTTCATCTTCATGGATGGTGACGGCCAGCACGATCCGGCCGACATCGCACGGCTGCTCGATCAATTGAACCGGGGTTACGACATGGTCGTCGGTGCCCGCGACTGGGGCAGCCAGGCCGGCGTCGGCCGCGGCCTCGCCAACACCTTGTACAACTGGCTGGCTACCCGCATGACCGGCCACCCGGTACTCGACCTCACTTCCGGTTTCCGCGCCGTGCGCGCAGACAAGTTTCGCGAATTCCTGCACCTGCTGCCGAACGGCTTCAGCTACCCCACCACCAGCACCATGGCGTTCTTCCGCAGCGCCTACCCGGTCGCCTACGTACCTATCAAGGCCGCCCAGCGTGTCGGCAAAAGCCACATCAAGCCGCTACGCGACGGTGTGCGCTTTCTGCTGATCATCTTCAAGATCGCCACGTTGTATTCGCCGTTGAAGCTGTTTGTGCCGGCCAGTGGGGCATTCTTTTTGCTGGGTTGTATCAACTATTCGTGGACATTCGTTCACGGTGGACGATTGACCAATATGAGTACGTTGATGTGGAGTGCTTCGGTCATCGTGTTTCTGATCGGGTTGATCTCGGAGCAAATCACGGCACTGACCTACACCAAGCAGCGAGACACCTGATCGTGAGTACATGCAAACGCAAACAGGAGATGAGTCTCGTTTGTAGCTCGCGCACGCGGTTGTCTTGCTCAGTCCTGGGTTGCTCGACATGAAACAGATTCGAACTTCCGCCGATCTAGCTATCAACGGTGCAGAGCCGGCCTTTGACGAGCCCTTGCATGTGGGCCGGCCGAATGTGGGCAGCCGCGAAACTTTCATGCGTCTGGCAGGTGAAATGTTCGACCGCCAGTGGCTGAGCAACAACGGCCCGCTGGTGCAGGAATTCGAGCAGCGCGTGGCCACCTATCTAGGCGTAAAGCACTGTGTCGCCATGTGTAACGGCACTATCGCGCTCGAGATCGCTATCCGTGCGCTTGGGTTGACGGGTGAGGTCATCGTGCCGTCATGGACCTTCGTGGCCACAGCCCACGCCCTGTACTGGCAGGGCATTACGCCCGTGTTTGCCGATATTGATCCAGCGACACACAACCTTGATCCTGACGCTGTGCGCCGCATGATCACACCACGCACCTCCGGCATCATCGGCGTCCATCTATGGGGGCGTGCTGCGCCGGCGGATGAGTTGCAGGCAATTGCTGACGAGCACGGGCTCAAGTTGATGTTCGATGCAGCGCATGCATTCGGCAGCACTTACAAAGGGCAGACCATTGGTCGCTTTGGTGCTTGCGAGGTACTGAGCTTTCACGCCACCAAGTCATTCAATACCTTTGAAGGTGGCGCGGTTGTCACCAATGACGATGAATTGGCCGAGACCATGCGTCTGATGCGCAACTTCGGCTTCGCTGGCTATGACAACGTCATCCATCCAGGCACCAACGGCAAGATGATCGAGGTCTGTGCCGCCATGGGGTTGACCAACCTCGATGCTCATGAAGATGTGATCGCGAACAACCGGCGAAACCATCACGCCTACAAACAGGCTTTAGCAGAAATCCCAGGGGTTGCGGTGCTGGACTATGATCCAGCTGAGCGCAATAGCTATCACTACATCGTGATTGAGATCGATAAAAACAGTGCTGCCTCGCGTGAAGAGATCGTCGCCGCGCTGCAGGCTGAGAACATCTTGGCGCGCAAGTATTTTTGGCCTGGATGCCACAAGATGAAACCATATAGCGATCTGTTTCCGCACGCTGGACTGATGCTGCCGCACAGCGAGGATGTCGCAGCGCGGCTAATCGTTCTGCCCAACGGTGCGGGCGTGGGCGATGCCGAGATCGGCGTCATCTGGGATATTCTTGCGTTGTTGCTCAACCATTCGGAGACCTGACTTATGTCGGTGGAAGATTTTGTGGAAAAGTTCACCTTTGCGATCGAGTCTGAGCCTGGATCTATCCAGGCCAATACCGAATACAAGAGTTTGAAGAACTGGGACTCGCTCAACGCGCTGTCGCTCATCGCCATGGCCGATGCCGATTACAACGTCGCGTTGGCCGGAAACGACATTCAGAGTTCCACTACGGTGGCTGATCTCTGGAAGATCGTCCAGGAACGCATGGGATGAACGCAATTACGGGCGTCGCTGTGCGTGGCGTTGCCGCCGCCGTGCCGACCAAGGTGGCCCGTACGAGCGAATATGAAGTCCTTTCGCCAGAGGAGCGCCAGCGCCTGCAGAAGGTGACTGGTATAGGCGCGCACCGTATGTCGCCGCCTGGCCAGTGCACGTCCGACCTCTGCCAGGCAGCCACCGAGCGCTTGCTTGAGCATCTCGGTTGGGCACGTGGCAGCGTCGGCGCGCTGATTTTGCTTACACAGACGCCCGACCAGCCTATTCCAGCTACCGCTATCGTTCTGCAGGACAAGCTCGGCCTGCGCACGCAATGCGTGGCTTTCGACATCAATCTTGGATGTTCGGCCTTTCCTTACGGTCTCGCTACCGTCGCTGCATTGATGCGCACGCTCGGGATCGAACGTGCGCTGATGCTGATGGGAGACATCAGTCGCGTCTGCGCCTACGATGACAAGACAGCGTGGCCGTTGTTCGGCGACGCTGGCAGCGCTGTGGCACTCGAACTTGACCCGACAGCGCCGCCGATCCACCTCGACCTCATGTCCGATGGCGCAGGTCGTAATGCGATCATCATTCCTGGTGGTGGACTTGCT
>DASZCB010000521.1:0-2452 GCA_035943575.1 Rhodanobacter sp.
CGAAACCTGTACGCCAGACAGCACGACCATACGCAGTCAGCTGGCCGAATTCTTGCCCGAATACATGGTGCCGACAGCCATCGTGACGCTAGCCGCGATTCCGGTGACCGCCAACGGCAAGCTCGATCGCCGTGCACTGCCCGCGCCGGAGTTTGCGCTATCCAGTGCACGCGATCCACGCAATGCGATCGAGAGCACGCTGTGCACCGCCTTTGCCGAGGTGCTGGGCGTGGATTCGGTAGGTATCGACGATAGCTTTTTCGCGCTGGGTGGCGACAGCATCAGCGCTATTCAACTGGTAAGCCTGGTCCGCAAGGCTGGCCTGCAGATGAGTGTCGCCGATGTGTTTCAACACCAATCGGTGCTGCAGCTCGCTGCGATCGTGACACCGTTGCGCGAAAGCGCGTATGCAGAGGTACATGCCGCTACCGGCAGCTTCCCCGCTCCACCGGTGATGCATTGGCTGCTCGACCAGCATGGACCACTCGATGCCTTCCATCAGTCCATGGCGTTGCCCGTGCCGCCGCTATCGCGCGACGAACTGGTGACCGCGGTGCAGGCGCTGCTTGATTGCCACCACGCGCTGCGCATGCGTCTGCTGGACCAACGCCAATTGCACATCGGCGAAACCGACTCCGTATCCGCCGATGTGTTGGTAATGCACGTATCGCTGCAGGGGCTGACATTGTCTTTGCGCGAAGCATGCATGCGCGAACACGCCATGGCTGCACGCGACCGCCTGAATCTGCGCGAAGGACGCTTGCTGCAAGTCGTCTATTTCGACGGCGGCGAACAACCGCTGCTGCTGCTGCTGATCCATCACCTGGCGGTGGATGGTGTGTCCTGGCGCATCCTGGTATCCGATCTGCAGGCTGCCTGCGCGGCGCTCGCCGCCGGTCAACCGATCGAACTGGAACCGCCCACCACTTCGTTCCGGCATTGGGCACTGCAACTGCAGGATGCGGCGATGGCACGGCGTGCGGAATTGCCGATGTGGGAATCGATGTTCGGCGGCGACGAGCCGCCGCTTGGCCGGCGCCCGTTCGATCCGGCCTGCGATACCTTCGCCACGCTGCGCAGCCTGTCCATGAAGCTGGATCCGCAGACCACCCAATGCCTGCTCACCGTCGCGCCGCAGCGCATCCGCGGTCAGCTCAACGACGTGCTGCTGTCGGCCTTCGCCGTCGCACTGATCGAATGGCGCCGCCGCTATGGCTTGGGTGATAGCGAAGGCGTGCGCTTCGACCTGGAAGGTCACGGCCGCGAAGCGATCGTCGAAGGCGCGGATCTGTCGCGCACGGTCGGCTGGTTCACCAGTCTGTTCCCGCTGCAGTTGGATCTGTCGGAACTCGATCCGACCGCCGCGATGCACGACGACGACGTAATCGAGCGCGTGCTCAAGCAAGTCAAGGAGCAGCTTCGCCAGTTGCCGGATCACGGCATCGGCTTCGGCCTGCTGCGCTATCTCGATCCGGTCGGCCGCGCCGCGCTGGCGTCGCATCCGCCGCGACAGATCGGCTTCAACTATCTCGGTCGTTTCACTGGCTCGGTGGCGGCAGGGCGCGACGGCGGCCATTTCGGCGGCGGTGCCGACGACGCGCAAGCGCTCGCACACGTGCTCGATCTGAGCGCGCTGGTCGAAGACGGTGCGGACGGACCGCAACTCTGCGCGAACTGGATGTGGGCCGGAAAGCTACTGGAAGAAAGCACGGTGAGCGCACTGGCCGACGCCTGGTTCGCCGCACTGCGCCGCATCGCCGATTACGCCGCGGCATCCGACAGTGCCGCGCTTACGCCATCCGACGTGTCGATGGTTTCGCTGGATCAGAACGATATTGAATTCCTGGAGTCGCTTTATGCAGAACCAGAAAATTGAAGACATCCTGCCGCTGACACCGCTCCAGCAGGGCTTCCTGTTTCATGCGCTCTATGACACACAGGTGCAGGACAGCTATGTGGTGCAGATGGCGTTCGAGCTTACCGGCTCGCTGAATACTGCCGCGCTGCGCGCGGCAACGCAGGGTCTGCTGCAACGCCATGCCAGCCTGCGCGCGGCCTTTGCCCATCGCCAGGTGAAGGAGCCGGTGCAGCTCATCATGAATGCGGTGGATCTGCCATGGCAGGACGTCGATCTGCGCGACACGCCCGACGCGGAGCGCGAAGCCGCTTACGAGCATCTGCGCAGCGAAGACCAGCAGCAGCGCTTCGACATGAGCAAAGCGCCATTGCTGCGCTTCACCCTGGTCCGGCTGGGTGAACATCATTATCGTCTGATCTTCACCCATCACCATATTTTGCTCGACGGCTGGTCGATGCCGATCTTCCTGCAGGAGCTGTTCGCGCTCTATCGCGGCGAGCAGCTTCCGCGCGTGGCGGCCTACAAGGATTACCTGCGCTGGCTCAGCACGCGCGATCGGCAAGCCGCGCAAGCCGCGTGGAAACGCGTGTTCGA
>DASZCB010000522.1:0-8827 GCA_035943575.1 Rhodanobacter sp.
AGTGGGACACAGCACATGGCGTGCTGCTGGCCACGCGTCGCCGGCGCGACCGCAGCGAGGCCGAAGTATGGGCCGCACAGGCGCTGCAGGTGCTCGGGCAACCCACCATCACCGCGCCCGAGTACGAAACCGATCGCGCGCGCTTTCTCGGTCGCACGCGCACGCTGCGCCACGCGCAGGCGATGCAGCCGGGTGCATGCTTGTCGAACACCAGCGGCTGCGTGCTCGATCCGATCTTCAGCCTGCGCCGACGCATCACGCTCGTGCCCAACAGCAACGTGACCTTGCTGTTGTGGACGCAGCTGGCCGATTCGCGTGAGGGTGCGCTGGCGTTGACCGAAAAATTGGGCAACCCAAACGCAGCCGAGTTGCTGTTCGGCGGTGCGACAGAACGTGCCGAAGCCGAACTCCAGCGACTTGGCATCGACGGTGCGCAGCTTGCACGTTCTGCGCACTGGATGAACGCCCTGTTGAACAGCGATCCGGCCCAGCGTGCAACACCGGATGCACTGGTGCGCGGCCGCGGCGGCCCGCCCACGCTGTGGGCCGCCGGCATTTCCGGCGATCGCCCGATCGCGTTGTTCCGACTCGGCGACAGTGCCGAGTTGCCACGTGTGCAGGAGCTGCTGCTGGCGCAGAACTACTGGCGCAGCCTGCGGCTGGCTGTCGATGTGGTGCTGCTGAATACTGCTGGCGGCGCCGATGGCGACGCGCTGCACAGCGTGCTGGCGTCGCTGGTGAGCACGCAGCAGACGCTGCTGAAAGCCGAGGATCGACTGCCCAAGGCCGAGCTGTTCGCGCTGCGCGAAAGCGCGATCAGCGACGACTTGCGCAACGGTCTGCTGACCGTCGCGCGGGTGGTACTGGACGCTGCCGAACCTTCGTCCACCGCTGCCGAACCACCGTCAACCCTAGCCATCCCGGCGGTCATCCGCACGAGTACGCCGGCGTCCGCGGTAACGCTGCCGAACACCGGCACACTGGAGTTCTCCAATGGCATCGGCGGATTCACCGATGCCGGTCGCGCCTATCGCATCGAGCTCGACGACAGCCACCACACACCTGCGCCGTGGGTGAACGTGATCGCGAATCCCGCGTTTGGCTTTCTGGTCACGGCCGAGGGCGGCGGGTACGCGTGGTCGTTGAACAGCCAGCAAAACGCGCTGACGCCGTGGCCTAACGATCCGGTCAGCGACAGCCCGCACGACGTGCTGTACCTGCGCGACGAGGACACCGGCGTGCTGTGGAGTGCCACCGCGCTGCCGATCCGCGTGGCCGGCGCCACGTACACGACCACTCACGGCAAGGGTTGGACACGCTTCGACAACGATGCGCACGGCATCACCTTGGAGCTGACCCAGTGTGTGCCGACGGTTGATCCCATCAAGCTGTCGCGACTGCGCCTGTGCAACCGCTCGGCACGCACGCGCCGGCTGTCGATCACCGGTTACGTCGAATGGGCGCTGGGCGCGAACGGCAGCACGCCGGCGCCATACGTGATCACGGCGCGCGACGAAGTCAGCGGCGCGCTGTTTGCGCGCAATCCATGGCGGCCCGATTTCGGCGATCGCGTGGCGTTCGTCGATCTGGCCGGCTCGGCGCACTCGATGACCGGCGATCGCGGCGAATTCCTGGGACCGCTCGGCACTGTCGAGCGGCCGCTCGCCCTGCGCGACAGCACCCCGCTGTCCGGCCGGCTCGGCGCCGGATTGGATCCGTGCGGTGCGTTGCAGGCGCGGATCGAGCTGCCACCGAATACGCAGATCGATATCGTCTGCCTACTCGGCGACGCCGCATCCGAAGGCGAGGCGCAGGCCTTGATCGGGAAATACCGTGCGATTGATATCGATCACGTGCTCGCCGAGATCGCCGCGCAATGGAATGGCGTACTCGACACCGTGCAGGTGCGCACACCGGATCGCGCGATGGACATCCTGCTCAACGACTGGCTGCTGTACCAGGTGACCGCTTGCCGCTTGTGGGCACGCACCGCGTACTACCAGGCCAGCGGCGCGTACGGCTTCCGCGACCAGCTGCAGGACGTGATGGCGCTGTGTGTGAGCCGCCCCGACCTCGCCCGCGAACATCTGCTACGCGCGGCAGGCCGCCAGTTTGCCGAAGGCGACGTGCAGCACTGGTGGCTGCCGCCAGGCGGCCAGGGCATCCGCACGAAAATCAGTGACGACCGCAACTGGCTGGTCTACGTGGCCATGCACTATGTATGCGTGAGCGGCGATGTCGCGGTGCTGGACGAGGTGCTGCCGTTTCTCGGCGGCCAACCGATTCCTGACGGGGCCACCGATGCGTTCTTCCAGCCGTCCATCTCGGACCAGCAGGTCTCCGTGTACGAACACTGCGCGCGCGCGCTCGACGCCAGCCTCACCCACGGCGCGCACGGCCTGCCGCTGATCGGCACCGGCGACTGGAACGACGGCATGAACGCCGTCGGCGCGCAGGGCCGCGGCGAAAGCAGCTGGCTTGGCTGGTTTTTGCTCAGCACGATCGGCGCATTCGCGCCGCGTGCGGAGCAACGCGGTGACACCGAACGCGCGCAGCGCTGGCGCGCGCATGCCGACGCTCTGCGCAAGGCACTGGAACAGGCCTGGGACGGCCAGTGGTATCGCCGCGGCTACTACGACGACGGCGCACCGCTGGGTTCGCACGAAAGCGACGAGTGCCGCATCGACACCATCGCACAATCGTGGAGCGTGATGGCCGGCGTGACGGATGCGCAACACGCAGCGCAGGCGATGGACTCGGTCGATCGCCTGTTGATCGATCATGAGAACCGCATCGCCCGCCTGTTCACGCCGCCGTTCGACCACAGCCGGGAAAACCCCGGCTACATCAAGGGCTATCCGCCCGGCGTGCGCGAGAACGGCGGCCAGTACACGCACGGCGCGACGTGGTCGATCTTCGCGTGGGCCGGACTCGGCGACGGCGAGCGCGCCGCGGCACTGTTCGGCATGCTCAATCCGATCCGCCACAGCGACCGCGCCGACGCCGTCGAGCGCTACATGGTCGAACCCTACGTCGCCTGCGCAGACGTCTATTCGGTCGCGCCGCACATCGGACGCGGCGGCTGGACCTGGTATACCGGCTCCGCCGCGTGGTTATACCGCGCTGGCCTGGAAGCAGTGCTCGGCTTCCAGCTGCAGGGCGACCGGCTGCGCATCGATCCGTGCATTCCCAAAGACTGGTCCGGCTTCCAGCTCAGCTATCAGCATCGCGGCAAGCAACATGTCACACGCTACGAGATCGGCGTGGAGAATCCGGGCAAGGTATGTCGCGGGGTGGCGAGTATTGAATTGGACGGCCAAACGATGACCGCAGATGCTGCCGTGCCGCTGGTGGATGATGGGCAGACGCATCGCCTGCGCGTCGTGCTTGAGTAACGCTCAGCCTGCTCCTCACCCTGGACCTCTCCCGACAAAGAGAGGGGGAAAACTAGCGCCGCCGCGTACGCGAGGCGCCCAGCTTGCGGGTGAGCGTGTTACGCCCCACACCGAGCGCACTGGCCGCGTTCTGTCGATGACCTTCGCTGGCCTGCAGCGCCGCCTGCAGCAGGGTCTGGTCGAGTGCTTCGCGCGCACGCGCGTGGATATCAACCTCGCCTTTGGCCAGCGCATCGACCACCCATTCGCGCAACGCGTCCGTCCACTCGCCACCACTGGGCGCACTCGCGCCACCGCCCAGATCGGCCGGCAGGATCTCGCTGCCCGGCGCGATCACCGCCAGCCGGCGGCATAGGTTTTCCAGCTCGCGCACATTGCCCGGGTAGTCACGCTGTGCGACCAGTTTCAACGCCGCGCGCGAGAAACGCTTCGGCGGCAGTTTCAGTTCCTGCGCGGTGGCGGCGAGAAAGTGTTGTGCCAATAACGGTATGTCGCTGCGCCGAATGCGTAGCGGCGGCAGTTCGATACGCACCACGTCGAGCCGGTGCATCAGGTCGGCGCGGAACTGGCCCGCCGCCACACGCACAGCGAGGTCTTGATGGGTGGCTGCGACGATGCGCACATTGCCGCGGATCAGTTCGCGGCCGCCGACGCGATAGAACTCGCCGCCGGCCAGCACGCGCAGCAGCCGCGTCTGCAGGGCCAGCGGCATGTCGCCGATCTCGTCGAGAAACAGCGTGCCGCCTTCGGCCTGCTCGAAGCGGCCGGCGACGCGGCGCGTCGCGCCGGTGAACGCACCGGCCTCGTGGCCGAACAGTTCGCTCTCCAGCAGCTCGTTAGGAATCGCTGCGGTGTTCAGCGCCACGAACGGTTTTCCGCGGCGCGCACTTTCCTCGTGCAGCGCGCGCGCGACCAATTCCTTGCCGGTGCCGGTTTCGCCGGTGATCAGCACATTGAGATCGCTGGCGGCGACGCGGCCGATCAGGCGAAACACCTCGCGCATCGGCGCACTTTCGCCGAGCAGTGCATGGTTCGGCGCAATGACGTTGCTGCCGGCCACGGCCGGCGCGGCGGCACTGGCCAGCGCACGCTGCACGGATGCCACCGCGTGATCGAGATCAAATGGTTTTGCCAGATAGTCCACTGCGCCGGCACGATACGCCGCCGCGGTGGTGGCCACGTCGGTGTACGCACTCATCACGATCACCGGGCCGATCGCCTGCGTCTGCAATTCGCCGAGCAGGCTCAGGCCATCCTCGCCCGGCATGCGCACGTCGGTGAGCAGCAGCGCGGGACGTGTCTTCTGCAATGCCGCACGCACGCTCGCCACCTCGCCGAACTCGCGCACGCTCAGCCCGGCATCGCGCAACGCCTCGGCCAGCACGAAGCGCACGCCGCGGTCATCGTCGACGATCCAGATTTCTTCAGTCATGTGCTCTCTCCAGCGGCAGATACAGCGAAAACACCGTCTCGCCCGGCCGACTCGTGCAGCGCAGCTCGCCGCCATGCTCGTGCGCGATCTCGCGCGACAATGCCAGGCCGAGGCCGGTGCCGTCGGCGCGACCGGACACCAGCGGCTGGAACAACGTGTCCCGCAATGGCACCGGGACACCCGCACCGTCGTCGATCACGTCCACCCGCAGCGCCATGCGCAGCATCCGTTCGCCCAGGCGCAGGCCGTGCTCGACCCGCGTACGCAAGGTCAGCGTGTGCGCACCGGCTTCCAGAGCATTGCGCGCGAGATTGAGCAGCACCTGCTGCAGCCGATCCGCATCGCCGAGCAGATCCGGCACGCTGGGGTCGTAGTCATGCCGCAGTTGCGGCGGCGCCGGCTCGGCCTGCAGCAGATCGCCGAGTCGCTCCAGCAGTTGATGGATATTCACCGGGCCAAGCCGCGGCGCACCGTCGTGATGCAGCAAGCGGTTGGCCAGCGCACCGAGCCGATCCGCCTCGTCGATGATCAATCCCGCCAGTGATCGCAGATCCTCGTTGTCGACCCGCCGTTGCAACAGCTGCGCCGCGCCGCGCAGACCGGCCAGCGGGTTCTTTACCTCATGCGCGAAGCCACGCAGAGTGGCCGACAACGGCGAGCTGTTCGCCAGCGGTTCGACCAGCGCATGCACTTCCAGCAAAAGGCCGTCCTCGAACGGCTGCAGCGCGATGTCCGCCGTGATTTCGCGACCGCTGACGGCCACCAGCGGAATCCCGCGCCATTGCAGCGAACGCTGTTCCGTCAGCACCCGCGCGGCCTGTGTCCGGATCTCCGGATCGCCTAAGAGTACGTCCAACGGCTGCCCGACCGCGCTGCGCGGGCCAAGCTCCAGCCATTCGGCCAACGCCGGATTGATCCATTGCAACCGCAGCCCGGCATCGACCAAGGCCAGCCCGGTCGCCATCTGCTCCATCCACCCGCGCTCGCCGGCCTCGTTCATTGCACCATGATGGGCAATGCGTCGATTTGGTGCAAATCGATCGTGTCGGCTCGGCAGAGTTGTTGATTTCTGTCGGCTGAAGCGTCCTCGCTGATTCGAGCCAATCAGAAGCAGAGTTTCCGATCGAAGGAGCTCTGCATGAAGAAGTCGAAGTTCACCGGAGAACAGATTGTCCGGCCCCTGGAGCGGAGGATGACGTCGTTCAACGACTACGCCGTTGCCGGGCTAACCGACTACGGCGCGAAGGTGGCCGATTGAGCAACCTAAAGTGGATCGCCCTCACTCCATACCGTCAATCCATATCTCCACTCTTCGATTCGGCGCCAGGCACGCGATCAGCTGCTCGCGCGGCCCTTCCTGGCAGCTCTTCACCGGATCGGCCTTGCCCAGGCCCTCGGCGATGACGCGATCGCCCGGCACGCCTCGCGCCACAAGGTAGTCCTTCACTGTTTGGGCGCGGCGCTGCGATAAGGTCTGGTTGTAGGCCTCGCCGCCGAGACGATCGGTATAGCCGACGATGCGCACAGAGCGCAGTTTGTCGCCCTGCTCGCTCAACTTCGCAGCCAGGTCATCCAGCGTCGCGTATCCGGCCGGCGAGAGTTCGGCACGGTCGAATGCGAACAGCGCATCGGCGGACAACACACGCGGCTTGGCTGGCGCCCGTGTGGCGGGAGCTGCCGGAGCCTGCGCGTTCAGCAGATCGGCGCAAGCTTCCGGCTTCCAGTAGAAGCTGCGTGCGAGCTTGTCCTCGTCAAACAACACCTTGTACTGACACACCGTGACCTCGTCGCCACCGGCCTTGTGGAAGTTGAACACGTAGTTCCATTCCCTCACCCTCCATATGCCTTCACTGAAGTGCGGATAGCCGATCAGGTCCGACACTTGCTGCTTGTTGAGGCCGGCCCTCATCTGCCGCAGGTTGGCGAGGTTGGGAAAGGTGCCTCCCTTGTGCATGGGCGTGATGTCTTTCGGCGCCGGCCACACCATCTCGCCGGCCGAACGGCCATCCTTCGCCACGTTATGGCTGACGTTGCCGCAGGCGACGAGCGCCAGTGCGAGCGAGGCCAGAGCGATACCTTTGAGCGATGCGCGCATGTTGTTGACTCCCGAAATAGCGTTCATGAAGTTCCTCCTCACCACACCACTGCAGCGCCGACGCCAGCGCCAGTATCGCCGCGCGAGTTGCTCGTGGCGTTGAGCTTGAACACGTAGTGACCGCTCTCGGTGATGGTCGACACGCCGACGGCGATGCCGGCCTCGCCGTGGAAGCTGCCCAGTGCCACTCCTGCCGAACTCTGGTTCGGCTGGTAGGCCTGCGGCAGGCTTGCCATGGCCATCGCCGCGGCGACGCCCGCGTCAGCGCGATTGCCGATGCGGTTGAGGTCGCGGTCCACACTCTGGAAACGCTGATCGACGTAGTCCTTGGACCAGTTCTTGGCGGTTTCGATGGCTTGGTTGAGTTGGCCTACGTTCACTGCGTCAGTGCTGTTCACGCCCGCCGCCACGTTGGTGACGGTACGCTCGTTACCCGTCGAACCCACCGATACCGAGTTGGCCTGCGACGCCACCGAGCCGGCACCGATCGCCACGCTGTTGTTGCCGCTGGCCGTGGAGCCGGCACCGACCGCCGTGCTGTTATTGCCTGTCGCGGTGGAACCGGCACCGGCGGCAGTGGCGTTGTTGCCCGTTGCCGAGGCTTTCGACGTGTTATCCGTGCTGGTCTGGAACGTGTTGTTGGTGCTGCCGCCGCCCTGCGGCAGGTTGTTGACGGTGTTGTTGAGGTTGGTGAGCTGCGAATAGAGCGCCGACAGCGTCTGGTCGGTAGCGAACAGCTGCGAGCCGTTGATCGCATCCGTACTGGTCGCGCTGATCCGTCCCGCCGCCACATGGGTGATCGTGCGTTCGGCACCCGCGCTGCCCACGCTCACCGTCGAGCCTGGCGTCGCGCCGGCAAAGTTGTACGTGACGCCGTTGAGGGTGGTAATGGCAGTGCCCACCGCCGCGTCCGTTACCGAACCCGCGCCAAGTGCCACACTACCTGCAAAGGCCGCCTGCGTGCCCGCGCCCAAGGCCATCGCCTGGATGCCGTTGGAGGTGGCGTTGGTGCCCATCGCCACACCATCGGCAAGATTCACCGTGGCGTTCTGGCCGATCGCCGTGCCGCCCGGCGCCGTCTGCTGCACGATCGCGCCGTTGCCGATGCCGACGCCGTTGTCGCCGTTTACTGTGGTCTTGGGACCGACTGCCACCGATTCCGCGCCCGCCGCCAGCGAATCGGAAGCGGTGGAGTTGGCGTGGAAATACTTGATCGGCGTGACCGAGAACGAACTCATCGCGCCCTTCAGCTGACGCAACGTCACCGCGTCCTGGTCCAGCGTGCCGTCCGCCACGTTGGTGATCTGGCGGAAATCGGTGGCATTGCCCACCGAGACGGCACCCAGCAAGTTGCGATCCGTCGTGTTGTACGGCACGACATTGGTACCGACGAGAACCGAGCCGGAGCTTGGCGCGATCGCTCGATCGGATACCGCAGCTGATCCCAGTGCCACGCCGCCCAGCACCGAGACGTTCGTGTTCTGGCCCAGCGCCGTACCGCTGTTCGCCGTTGCCGCAGCACCCACACCCGCCGCCAGCGCATTGATGCCGGTAGCGCCGTTGTTGGTGTAGTTGCCGCCGTGCGTGCCGTTGTCGTTCACGCTGTAGTAGTGCGTGGCGTTGGCGGTGACGGTGCTGCTCAGGTTGTCCACGGCCTGGTTGGTAGCGAACAGCTGCGAGCCGTTGATCGCATCCGTGCTGCTCCCATTTACCTGGCCCGCGGCCACGTTCGTGAGGGTGCGCTCGGCTCCCGTCGTGCCCACGCTCACCGTGCTGGTCGGCGTGGTGCCGGCGTAAGTGTAGGTGCTCCCGGCAATGGTGCCTCCGGTGGTGGCGACCACCACGCCGGTGACGCTGCCCGCGCCCAGCGCCACGTCGCCGGCATTGGTGCCGGCGGTGGCGCCG
>DASZCB010000523.1:0-1675 GCA_035943575.1 Rhodanobacter sp.
ATGCGTCGAACGTATGGCAGCGACCTGTTTGCGTTGCTGGATCGTCCCCTGAACGTATCCACGCGCATGGACTTGATCGCGGCGACTGCTGATGCGCTGTCGTTGTGGGAGCCGCGCCTACAGGTGACGAAAGTCGACGTAACGCAGCCATCGGCTGGGCAAATTCTGATCGATGTAACGGGCATCTATTTGCCGGACGGCGTACCCGTTCGCATTGACGGAATCGCGGTGAACTGATGGCCGGATCATTCGCCAGTATTGACCTTTCGCAGCTTCCGATGCCAGATGTCGTCGAGCAGATCGACTTCGAAAAGCTATTTGCAGCTGCACTCGCCGACTTGATTGCTCGATACCCTGAATTTTCCGCACTGGTCGAGTCCGACTCGGCATATAAGGTGCTGGAAGTCTGTACTTTCCGCGAAGTGCTGGTCAGGCAGCGATGCAACGAAGCGGCACGCGCCGTACTACTTGCCTACGCAGAAAAAGCCGACCTGGACAACCTGGGCGCGGTGTTTGGTGTCGTTCGTCTGATGCTCGATCCCGGCAACCCGGCTGAAGGGATTCCGCCGACGATGGAAGGCGACCCGGATTTCCGCTACCGCATCACGCTTGCGCCGGAAGGCTACAGCGTCGCCGGCCCCGAGGGGGCGTACATCTATCACACGCGGAGCGCTGACCCCGCTGTACTGGATGCCAGCGCCACCAGTCCATCGCCGGGCGAGGTCGTAGTCACTGTGCTATCTCGCGTCGGTGACGGTACGGCCTCTGCTGCGTTGCTTGCTACGGTCGCCGCGGCCGTCAACGCTGAGAACGTTCGGCCTCTGACAGATCACGTCACTGTGCAGAGCGCGAGCATTGTCGACTATCAAGTGGTCGGCACGCGCTACACATACGCCGGCCCCGATAGCGCCGTGGTGCTTGCGGCATCCGATGCGAGCCTGCAGAACTACATCACCACATGCCATAAGCTCGGCCTGGACGTTACGTTCAGTGGTCTGTGTGGCGCGATCATGGTTCAGGGGATGCAGCGCGTCGACCTGACAGCGCCGGCCGCGAATATCGTCATTGACCGCACGCACGCGTCGTTTTGCAACGGCATCAACTTGACGTATGGCGGCGTCGCGGAATGACGGGGAGCTTGCTGCCGCCGAACGCATCACTGGCAGAGCTGGCGCTTGAGGGTGCGACAGCGCGAATCGGTGACGTTCCGACGCCGCTGCGCGACCTGTGGAATCCGCAGACGTGTCCTGAAGCGTTGCTGCCGTGGCTTGCATCAATGCTCGGTATCGACGCTTGGAAGAGCTACTGGCCGGTTGAGGTCAAGCGCGCGCGCGTTGCGGCTGCAATCGCGATTCAGCGACACAAGGGCACGGTGAAAAGCGTCCGTGATGTGATCGCGGCTTACGGTGGCGCGGTTGTCCTGCAGGAGTGGTGGCAGCAGCAACCGCCAGGTGTGCCGCATATGTTCGCCATGACGCTGACTCTTTCGGGGCAGGACGGTCAGCAGGCAACAGCGCAATACGTTGACGACGTGATTGCCGACGTCAACCGCACAAAGCCGGTGCGCAGCCACTACACATTTACCCAAGGCAGCGCGTTCAGCACATCAATCGGCGTCGCCGTCGTTGTTAGGGCGTGCATCTATGTTCAACTCTCATTTCAGGCGCCCTAAATG
>DASZCB010000524.1:0-4172 GCA_035943575.1 Rhodanobacter sp.
CACGGCGCTCGATGGTTGCAGTGTGGTCACCGCCAGTTACGGCGTGCAGGGGCGCGTGCTGGGCGCGGTTGGCGTGATTGGCCCAACCCGGATGGCGTACGAGCGGGTGATTCCGGTGGTGCAGGCCACCGCCGGATTGCTCAGCGACGCCTTGAATCGCGCCGCCATGACCCTATAACCGCTGCGGGAGGCGGGGTTTCTCGCAAATTTGGAAGGTCGGCATCCATGTCGGCCATGAACTTTCGTTTGGAGTGATGCATGCAGAACAACGATCCGCAGTCGCCTGGCGAGGCGTCGCCACAGGGCCAGCCGGGTGAATCGTCGCCCACCGAACTGGACAGCTTGCAGGCGCGCGTGGCCGAACTGGAAGCAAGTAATGCCGAATTGCTCGAGACCGTGCTGCGCGAGAAGGCTGAGCTGGAAAACCAGCGTCGACGCCTGCACCGCGACCTGGAGCAGGCGCGCCGCTTCGCAAACGAGAAACTGCTGAACGAGTTGCTGCCAGTCTACGACGGCCTGGAAGGCGGCTTGGCGGTCGAGGGTGGCGACATCGCCTCGATGCGCGAAGGCATCAACCTGACCTTGAAGGCACTGTTGAAGGTGGCCGAGAACCACGGCATGGCGCAGGTCGATCCGCTGGGCCAGCCGCTCGACCCGGAACGTCACCATGCGGTGAGCATGGTCGAGGCACCGGGCCAAGCGCCGGGTACCGTGGTCAGCGTGCTGCAGAAAGGCTACGTGCTGAACGATCGCCTGCTGCGTCCGGCCTTGGTCGCGGTCGCGAAGGACTGAACGATTCAATCGCTGCGCCGGCCTGAATGGCGCGCCAGCGAAAACAACGTAGCGCATCCGGGGCCTTGCCGGCATTGAATCGCCAGCGCAGAACCCCATCTGGAAACCATCGCGGCCGCGGGGGCCGCAAAAAGATTTGGAGCATACACATGGGCAAGATCATCGGTATCGACCTGGGCACCACCAACTCCTGCGTGTCCGTGATGGACGGCAGCACCACCAAGGTCATCGAAAACTCGGAAGGTGACCGCACCACGCCGTCCATCGTCGCCTTCAACAAGGACGGTGAAGTACTCGTGGGTGCCTCGGCCAAGCGCCAGAGCGTGACCAACCCGAAGAACACCTTCTACGCGGTGAAGCGCCTGATCGGCCGCAAATTTACCGACGCCGAAGTGCAGAAAGACCTGCACATCGTGCCTTACGGCATCGTCGCGCATGACAATGGCGACGCCTGGGTGCAGACCTCCGACGGCAAGAAGATGGCGCCGCAGGAGATCGCCGCGAAGGTGCTGATGAAGATGAAGAAGACCGCCGAGGATTATCTTGGCGAGACGATCACCGAAGCGGTGATCACCGTGCCGGCGTACTTCAACGACAGCCAGCGCCAGGCGACCAAGGACGCAGGCAAGATTGCCGGCCTCGACGTCAAGCGCATCATCAACGAACCGACCGCGGCCGCGCTGGCCTACGGCATGGACAAGAAGGGCGGCGACCGCAAGATCGCGGTGTACGACCTCGGCGGCGGCACGTTCGACGTGTCGATCATCGAGATCGCCGAAGTCGACGGCGAGAAACAGTTTGAAGTGCTGGCCACCAACGGCGACACCTTCCTCGGTGGCGAAGACTTCGACATGCGCGTCATCGACTACCTTGTCGACGAATTCAACAAGGAGCAGGGCATCGACCTGCGCAAGGATCCGCTGGCGCTGCAGCGCCTGAAGGACGCGGCCGAGCGCGCCAAGATCGAGCTGTCCTCCAACCACCAGACCGACGTGAATCTGCCGTACGTGACGGCGGATGCGTCCGGTCCGAAGCATCTCAACATCAAGCTGACCCGGGCCAAGCTCGAGGCGCTGGTGGAAGACCTGGTCAAGCGCACCATCGAGCCGTGCCGCACGGCGTTGAATGACGCTGGTCTGCGTGTGTCCGACATCGACGACGTGATCCTCGTCGGTGGCCAGACTCGCATGCCGAAGGTGCAGGAATCGGTGAAGGACTTCTTCGGCAAGGAGCCGCGCAAGGACGTCAACCCGGACGAAGCCGTCGCTGTGGGCGCGGCGATCCAGGGCGGCGTGCTGGGCGGTTCGGTCAAAGACGTGCTGCTGCTCGACGTCACCCCGCTGTCGCTCGGCATTGAGACGATGGGCGGCGTGATGACCAAACTGATCGAGAAGAACACCACGGTGCCGACCAAGGCGGCGCAGACGTTCTCCACCGCCGACGACAATCAGACCGCGGTGACCGTGCACGTGCTGCAGGGCGAGCGCGAGCGCGCCAGCGCGAACAAGTCGCTGGGCAAGTTCGACCTGTCCGGCATCGATCCGGCGCCGCGCGGCCAGCCGCAGGTCGAAGTGACCTTCGACATCGACGCCAACGGCATCCTGCATGTGTCGGCCAAGGACAAAAAGACCGGCAAGGAACAGAAGATCGAGATCAAGGCGGGCTCGGGCCTGTCCGAGGACGAGATCGCACGGATGGTTGCCGACGCCGAGGCGAACAAGGAAGAAGACAAGAAGTTCCATGAGCTGGTTGCGACCCGCAACAAGGCCGACCAGTTGGTGCACGCCACCCGCAGCGCGCTGAAGGAACATGGCGGCAAGGTGCCGGCCGATCAGCTGAGCAGCATCGAAGGCGCGTTGTCCGATCTGGAAAAGGTCAAGGACGGCGAGGACAAGGCGGCGATCGAGTCCAAAGTAGAGAAGCTGGAGCAGGTGGCGCAGGCATTGCATGCGGCGGCACAGGGTGGTGGCTCGACCGATGCCGGTGCACAATCCGCGCCGGGCGGCTCGGCCCAGCCGGACGACGTGGTCGATGCCGAGTTCACCGAAGTGAAAGACGGCAAGCAATAATCGGCATCGTTATCGGCACGGCCGATTGACCAGCCCGCGCCAGGAATCCTCCCGGCGTGGGCTGTTTGCTGAATGCAGGGCAGGGGCGCGACAAGCAGTGTGGATGCATGAATGAGCAAGCGTGATTACTACGAAGTGCTGGGCGTCGAGCGCAGCGTCGGCGAGGCCGAGCTGAAGAAGTCGTTCCGTCGACTGGCGATGAAATACCATCCGGACCGCTGCCCGGACGATCCGGCCGCGCAGGACAAGTTCAAGGAGGCCAAGGAGGCCTACGAAGTGCTGTCCGACGCGCAGAAACGTGCGATGTACGACCAGCACGGTCATGCCGCGTTCGAGCATGGCATGGGTGGTCGCGGCGGCGCCGGCTTCGGCGATGTCGGCGACATTTTCGGCGACATTTTCGGCGACATTTTCGGTCGGAATGGGGGCGGTCGCGGTCGCCCGCGGCGTGGCTCCGATCTGCGCTACATCATGGAACTGGATCTGGAAGAAGCCGTGTTCGGCGTCAGCCGGCAGATCGAGGTACCGAGCCAGGTCAATTGCCATCATTGCAACGGCAGCGGCTCGGAAGACGGCAAGGTCAGCAAGTGCAAGACCTGCCACGGCCATGGTCAGGTGCGCATGCAGAACGGCATCTTCTCGATCCAGCAGGCTTGCCCACATTGCGGCGGCACCGGCCAGGCGATCGAGAAGCCGTGCAAGAAATGCCATGGTGAGGGACGGATCGAGGAAACCCGCACGCTCTCCGTGCAGATTCCCGAGGGCGTCGACAACGGCGATCGCATCCGCCTGACCGGGCAGGGCGAGGCTGGCCCATCCGGTACTCCCGCCGGCGACCTGTACGTGGAGGTGCACGTGCGCGAGCACGCGATCTTCCAGCGCGAAGGCAACGATCTGTACTGCGAACTGCCGATCCGTTTCTCGCAGGCTGCGTTGGGTGCCGAGTTGCCGGTGCCGACGCTGGAAGGCGAAGTGCCGATCAGCATTCCACCTGAGACACAGACCGGTACCCAGTTCCGTCTGCGCGGTCGTGGCGTCAAGTCCGTGCGCAGCAGTCGCCATGGCGATCTGATCTGTCGCGTGGTGGTAGAGACGCCGGTGCGACTGACCAAACAGCAGCGCGAGTTGCTGGAGTCGCTGGAAGCTACATTCGACAGCAACGACGCGGGCAAGCACACCCCGCGCGCGAAGGGTTGGGTCGACGGCGTGAAACAGTTCTGGTCGAAAGTCACCGCGTGATGCTACGGCACACGCGGTAGCATGTGACGATCGACGGTTTTGACTGGAATGTGCCGATGACCCGACCTGTTC
>DASZCB010000525.1:0-2803 GCA_035943575.1 Rhodanobacter sp.
AAAAACAGCAAAGGCCGCGAAACACCACCACCGCTTAGTCGTTATTGCGAGCCTGTCCAGGTTTGACGAGACGCGCGCGGACCAATCCGTGGATCGTCTGCCGATCGCCGGCCCCTTTGGGATGCCTACCCTAAACCTTAATGCTGCAGCGTGGGGCCGCGTTATGCGAAGCTTCGCGGACGAACTGCATGCGTGGAGGCGTCATGAGCGTGTCATCGCCATCGCGCACGTGGGTCTTCGATCAGGCCAAGTCAAAGAGGCCGACGTCCTTGACGTCGGGTTGATGCGCGTCAGCCCACGCTGGATTCCTCTGGACTCAAGTTATGAGGGCACCATTGAAGAAAAACTTTGCCAGGCGTCACGCAAATTTGAAAAGCCGCTACGTTTTGATGCAGACGAGGCCGAAGTATTTCCCGATTTCTGGTTGTTCGACGCGGGTAAGGATTATCCGCTCGAGGTTTTCGGCATGGCAACGAACGACTATCTGGCGCGCCGTGACCATAAGACTGCCTGGTACAACGCAAAGTATGGTGTGGCAGGTTGGTGGCATTGGGATGCCGCCTCGGATCCAGGCGCGCAACGGATACCCCCGTTTCCCGATCCGCTCTAAGCAGGGTCAACTGGGTTAAGCCTGTTTCGTACTGAACAGGCTTAACATTCCATAGTGAGGCTGGACTTCATATGAACAATGGCCCTTCAACGGGTGGGTCGCGAGGCCGATGTCGAGCCCGCGGTCTAGGAGGTTGCGTATTCTGATCTGACTGATCACCAGTTCTGGTAGCAGCTGAACATCGCTCCGGTGTTGATCCTCTTTCTGGTACCGGAATCCGCAAACTGCACCGAGATAATGACCCTCCCGCTTCCTCGTGAATCCGATCAGCGCGCGGCAGCGCTACGAGCGAGAGATGATCGCGTTGTTGACGGCAGCCAGAATGCGCGCAATGAAGCCACCGTCCTGCGAACTGATCGCCCTCACCTCGCCTGATGAGCTGTGCAGAATCAGATGGTGCGTTGCCTTCTGGGACTTGGCGACTAGGATACCGGCCACCAAGGCGATCGCACCAAGAACGATACCCACCGCCCATCCACTCAACAACGCGATCAACAGAATGATCGCACCAAGAATCGCCCAACCCACTCCGGTTGATTTAGCTGGCTCCACAACCGCCTTAACCGAAGTAACCCCAGCGATAGCGTATGTGTGTCCGCTCGATACGAGCCTGGCATTAGTGACCAGCACGTCACCTTCGGAAAAAAACGTGCGCTCCGCAAGCGGCAGCGGCTGCATTACATCTGACATGTGACCCCCTATGACAATCCATTGCGCCCTCGTCTAGCATACGACAACGCACGGCACACGACATATTCAGAGGGTGAAACATGCAAAGGTCACCGTCGCAGTATTGAAGATGATTCGAACAGTCGCGTCTGCATATCCCAGTGGACTCTGCTAGATACGATGCAGGTTGCAGCCCGCCCCCGCTTTGGCCGGGCTGAGCCAATGGTGTATTGGCTTCGAATAGAAATCGCAGCGACTTCGGCCGAAACGTTCATAGGCATCCTTCGTCTGCGGCGGCGTCGGTGGCATGCAGCCTCGGTCAAGCGCCGCCGCCCCGTGGGCTGCGTAGTAGCCAGCCGTGACTCCGCGACCACCGCTCGGGTTTCGGTCGACTAGATCGCCACCATCGTCCTGGTTATGTGGAGCGGACAGTTCACCAACCATGATCACCCGACGAACCCGGATGTGATTGAGTCAATGTAGTCCACGACATCGTCGGAGTGGCCCTCAGTGACCAAGCTATAGGCGGTTCGGTGCCGAAAGGCTGAGACCGGTTCGTTCATCAGTCAGGCAATCGCGGTGTCCAGGTCACCAAACGCTTCGGTTGCGGCTGAGATCACCCGGAGAACGTTTCGCAGCAGCTCCTGGACCTTGGGCGAGTGAGGTGGTGCGCTGAGCGTGTTCCGGTGACAGCTTCACCCCGAAACATTTCCACGTCCAGGTACGCCGCGAGTTGAGAGGTGAGAGGCGCGCCAAGGTAAGCACCAAACGTGTGGGAACGAGCACGATCTCCTCGCGGATTGAGGCTGAGGGAATCCTTGTAGGGAGAGTGCAAGCTGTTTTGGATCTGTGTGATGAACGTGTACTGCGCACCGAGTAACTGCGGCACAAAATACGTGACGTCGTCGGCGGACGCCTCGCTCATGCATACGGACATAACAACGGTCGCAACAATCATTGTTGCGTATCGATTCACTCATTGACCCCAGGTAACGAACATCGTGACTGCGGCCGCTGTCATCACGCCCGTAGCAATCCACCCCCACACCTTGAGCGAGGTGTTGAGGGTGAATTCCCCCATCACCTTTTTATTCATCGCCAGCAGCATGATCATGATCATCATCGGCACGGCAGCGACGCCATTGATGACGGCACACCAATAGAGTGCTTTGATGGGATCTATGGGTGTTAAATTGAGCGCGATACCCACGAGGCTGGCGAAGACGAGCACGCCATAGAAGAACTTGGCTTCATGTGGTTTGTACTCCAGGCCGTTGCGGCGTCCCAGCGCACCTGCTACCGCGAAGGCGGTCGACCCCGCAAGGACCGGTACGGCGAGGAGACCGGTGCCAATGATGCCCGCGGCAAACAGCCCAAAAGCAAATCGACCGGCAAGGGGGCGCAATGCTTCAGCGGCGTCCGACGCCGACTGAATATCCGTCTTCCCGTGGGCATGCAGGACGACGGCAGCCGTCAAGATGATAAAAATGGCCACAATGTTGGAGAACATCATTCCGATCGTCG
>DASZCB010000526.1:0-2462 GCA_035943575.1 Rhodanobacter sp.
TTTGATGCCGCGGTCACCATCGAAGGTAGGTGGACGCAGGCTGTCGGTGAGGAAGCCAAACTTTTCGTGCTCGGTGCCGATGCGCCACGCCTCGCGTGGCTTCTCGCCCGCGGCGAGGTAGTCAGTCAACTGCTGGCGATCCCGGATCGGGGTGCTCTTGACGGCACTGGGTATGGACACAGGCAAAGTCTCGCAGGGGGGAGCGAGTCACTATGGGGGTGTTGCGTGACAACGAAAAGGGGGCGGCGGCAAATAATTGTACGTGGCGGTGCAGATTCGCTCGCCTGACAAGAAAACGGGGCCCGTAGGCCCCGTCTCGACGCAAATCGGCGGGCCGATCAGCGCTTCATCGAATTGAAGAACTCGTCGTTGGACTTGGTGTTCTTCATCTTGTCGAGCATGAACTCCATCGCGCTGAGTTCGTCCATCGGGTGCAGCAGTTTGCGCAGGATCCAGATCTTGGCCAGCATGTCCGGGTCGATCAGCAGATCCTCGCGGCGGGTGCCGGAGCGGTTGATGTCGATCGCCGGGTAGACGCGTTTCTCGGAGATGCGGCGGCTCAGGTGCACTTCCATATTGCCGGTGCCCTTGAACTCCTCATAGATCACTTCGTCCATCTTGCTGCCGGTTTCGGTCAGCGCGGTGGCGATGATGGTCAGGCTGCCGCCTTCCTCGACGTTGCGCGCGGCGCCGAAGAAACGCTTCGGGCGCTGCAGCGCGTTCGCATCCACACCGCCGGTGAGTACCTTGCCGGAGCTTGGCACCACGGTGTTGTAGGCACGGGCGAGGCGGGTGATCGAGTCGAGCAGGATCACCACGTCCTTCTTGTGCTCGACCAGGCGCTTGGCCCGTTCGATCACCATCTCGGCGACCTGCACGTGGCGTACGGCCGGTTCGTCGAACGTCGAGGAGATCACCTCGGCGCGCACGGTGCGGGCGATTTCGGTCACCTCTTCCGGGCGCTCATCGATCAACAGCATGATCAGATGCGCTTCGGGATGGTTGTAGGTGATCGCCTGGGCGACGTTCTGCAACATCATCGTCTTGCCGGACTTCGGCTGCGAGACGATCAGGCCGCGCTGGCCTTTGCCAATAGGTGCGATCAGGTCGAGGATGCGGCCGGTGATGTCCTCGCTCGAACCGTTGCCGCGCTCCAGCTTGAACGACTTGCGCGGGAACAGCGGGGTGAGGTTCTCGAACAGCATCTTGTTCTTCGACGCTTCCGGCGGATCGCCGTTGATGTCATCGACGCGCAGCATGGCGAAGTAGCGCTCGCCTTCCTTCGGATGGCGCACGCGGCCGGTGATGTAGTCACCGGTGCGCAGGTTGAAGCGGCGAATCTGGCTGGGCGACACGTAGATGTCGTCGGGGCCGGCCAGGTACGACTCGTCGGCCGAGCGCAGGAAGCCGAAGCCGTCCTGCAGGATTTCCAGCACGCCTTCGGCCCAGATGCCGCCGCCGGAGCGGGCGTGCGCCTTGAGCACGTTGAAGATCACGTCCTGCTTGCGCGCGCGGGCGACGCCTTCGTGCACGCCCAGCGATTCGGCGAATTCCAGCAGCTGGATCGCGTTCTTGCGCTTGAGTTCGGTGAGATTGATCACCCGGTCGTTGCTGCCCGGATCGGCGTTGTCGTCATCCACCGGCAGGCCGTTCGGGTTGGGACGCGGATTGCCACCACCCTGCGGACGCGGTTGCTGCGGATTTGGATTGCCGCCACGCTCGTTGCGCCGGCGTCGGCCGCGACCGTCGCGCCCGTCGCGGGGACCGCTGTTGGGGTTGTTCTGACCCTGGTTCGGGTTCTGGCCCTGGTTTTGAGCCTGACCCTGATTTGGATTCTGGCCTTGTGCGTGGCTCTGGCCTTGCGCTTGCTCCTGGCCTTGCGGCGGATTCGACTCGCGCGGTTCCTGCGCTGGGCGCGGCGGCGGTGCCTCGCCGTATGACGCAACTGCCGGTGCGGCGGAAGGTGCGGGAGCCGCCGGACGCTCTGCCGGTGGAGCTGGAGCGGGTGCCGGTGCCGGTGCTGTCACCGGTCTGTCCGCAGGAGCCGTCTTCTCGGCATTCGCCGCGGCGATCGCAGCTGCCGTGCGGCGCGGCGCGCGCGGGCGCGGCTCGGCTGCAGGCTTGGTATCGGCGCTCTTGGCGTCGTTCGGAATTTTATTATCGGTATCGGACACGGGCTATCCTCGCGGGGCGCCGTTGAATTACAGGAGGGAGGGTGTGCGTCGCGCGGAAGGCGCAAGGGGACAGGACTGTCCCGACGGACGCGATGAATCTAGCACCCGCTGCGTACTGGCGTAAAGCCTTGTGAGCCGGTCGTGTTCAGTCGAACCGACTCCGCGCAGCGGGTTTGCAACGATGGATCAGATGGCCTTGTCGATCATCTGGGTCAGCTGACCCTTGCTGACGGCGCCGATCTGGGTCGCCTCGACCTTGCCGTTCTTGAACACCATCAGGGTCGGGAT
>DASZCB010000527.1:0-2326 GCA_035943575.1 Rhodanobacter sp.
CCAAGGCGTCACCTACACCTCGGACTCCGGCGTATTTCTCACCGGGCCGAATGTTCCTGCCGGCATACCGGAGCCCGCGAGTTGGGCACTGATTATTGTCGGTCTGGGAATCGCGGGCGGCGCCCTGCGTCGATCGGAGCAGGCAAAAGCCAACGGCGCCACCCGATTAATTGTACACGTCGCCGGCAAAATCGGGTTCGCTAACGACTAACCCGTGTATTCGTACCCACACACTTACTAAAAGACCCGGCTGTCCGCCAAGGCACTGACTCGATGACAGCGGCGCTTCAGGTCTGGCCTCCGCGAGAATTACGCTAGTGGCGGGCTCATTTGGGCCGCTGCTGTATCTTGCCGTACGCGAGCTACAGACAACCGCGCGGCGTTCGTCCAGCACTGCCAATCTCTGATCTGCCGCCTGCCCCTTGAGCGTGCTGAGTGCGATAGATTGATCCTGGCGCTCGCCCAACCCTTAACCAGCAACAGCGACAAATGCCGAAGGGCACATTCAAGCATCAGCACTTTGGGTGGGAAGCTTCGCTTTCCTTAGCCAAAAGTCCGCTACGTTTTTAACTAGACTTTGGAACGCGCCGAGCTCCATCGGCTTCGTCAGATAAACATTTGCTTGAAGTTCGTAGCTTTTCACCATGTCGACGTCCGAGTCGGACATCGTCAGCACGATCGTAGGGATCGACTTCAAATTATAATCGCTTTTGATGTGCGCAAGCACTTCGCGGCCATCCATTTTAGGCAAATTGAGATCGAGGAGGATCAGGTCCGGACGCGGTGAGCGTATGTAATTTCCTTCGTGTCGGAGAAATGCCATGGCTTCGACCCCGTCGGTAGCCACATGCAGTATCGCCGGTACTCTCGCGTCGCGAAACGCTTCCTGCATCAGCCGAACATCACCGGGACTATCCTCGACCAATAACACGTTCTTCTCGATCATCGTATCTGTCCTGTAGAAATCTGGGGTCGGCTGGCTGCCAGGTCAAAATGAAATCTCGAGCCTTCTCCGACAGTCGATTCCACAGAGATTGCGCCTCCGTGCTGCTCCACGATCTTCTTGCAGATTGCGAGACCAATGCCGGTGCCATCAAATTCTTCACGCTTATGCAGACGCTGGAACATTCCAAAAATCCGCTCGAAGTATTGTGAGCTAATGCCCAACCCGTTGTCTTCGACGGAAAATGCCCATCGGCCAGCGTCTGTTCTTCGAGCCCGAATATGCACGCGCGGGCTTTCATCGCGGTGATACTTGATCGCGTTGCCGACTAGATTCTGAAAAAGCTGAACGAGCTTTGTCTCGTCCGCAAGCACGGTGGGAAGTTCGTCATAAGTCACGCTAGCATCACTCTCTTCGATAGCTCCGCGCAGATTCTGAAGCGATACAAGCAATGCCGACGTGCTCGAAATTTCGAGCAGATCGCTCGTATTGGTTCCGACGCGCGAATAGATGAGGAGATCCTGTATCAACCGCTGCATGCGATTGGCGCCGTCAACCGCGAACGCGATGAAATCGTCGGCATCCGCGTCCAACTTCCCCTTATATCGCTGCGATAAAAGCTGGGTATAGCTCGCGACCATTCGCAGTGGCTCCTGCAAATCATGGGATGCTAGATAGGCAAACTGACCCAGCTCATCGTTCGACCGCTTAAGTTCTTCAATCTTTCGAACTAAGATTTCTTCAGCCTGCTTTCGCTTTGTTATGTCCCGAATTGCTGCCGTTACAAGAAGGCCCTGCGCGCCGACGAGCGGGCTGAGCATAATCTCGATGGGAAATTCGCTGTTATCTTTTCGCTTGGCCAAGAGTTCGATGCCGGCACCGATTTGTTGCGCCAATGCGTCGGCAGCGCTACGGGAGCCATCAGCGATCAATCGCTCTGCAAAACCTGCAGGAATGATGTTCGTGATGTTTTGGCCGAGTAACTCGTCGCGCCTGTAGCCGAACTGTTTTTCCGCTTGAACATTGAGCAAGACGATGTCGTTGTTTTGGTCAACTACAACCATAGCGTCCGGCGCTGCCTCGAGAAGTCCTCGATATTTGAGGCCCGACTCTTCAGCCTCGTTGACGTGGGGTAGTAGACCAAACCACTGGCGCACTTTGCTCCGTATTTGAGGCATGCGAGCGCTCATCGCCATCACGTGAAGTGGGGCAAAAATGCTCTTATTCCGCTTGGCACATAGCCGATCATCGGTATGATAAAATACCACAATCCAAGGATTGTCACACTCCCACGAGCATGGCGGGAAATGGCCTTCCCGTGGTCCGCCGGAGGAACATCGGATGATGTTCGCGCAGCGCCGACCGACGATATTATTGCGGAGA
>DASZCB010000528.1:0-2084 GCA_035943575.1 Rhodanobacter sp.
CATCTAAGGTGCTGGTCACGCTGCTCGTGCCAAGATACCGATGTTGTACTGGCTTCTGAAGAATTTAAACTGGATTCGGGCATGCTGCATGTCTTTGCGGGTTCAGTGTTCGCCAAGTCCAACGCATCATCAATGCCGAAGTACCGATATTGACAATGACTTCGCCTGGCCAGATATCTCCGTAAACGAAGTTCCCGAGATTACACAGCGCAGCGATCATGCCCAATGCGTTAACGCTTCCGCCGGTGGCGATCAGGGCACAGAAGATGCGGACCACGCGCGACATGCGTCGTTCGGTCAGTATCCACAATCCGCAGGCAGTCATGATCAGGCTGCACCCGAGATTTACGATCATCAATGTCATGGCTATTTTCTCTCTTCAGAGCCGGCGATACGGTCGATGATGCGGTTGGCCAAGGCTTCGCCACGGCTATCGATGAGCTTCTGCGCCAGCTCGGCGAGCTTCAGTCCGAAACAGCCGACAAAAAACGAAATGCCGGCGTTGACCTCTGGGGGCGAGGTCGAAAAAAAATGCCGTTCCAAGGCTGGCGCGAGGAACGTTGCCATCAGGGCGCCACAGCTCACTTGAGCAAGTGCTCGCCCTCGCGAAGATGCACCATTGCTGAGTGCAACGGGTAGGAAGGCCCCGCCAACACCGGCGAGTAGAAGCCAAAATTGCGTGAGGAGGCTTGAGTCCATGGCACATCTCCGGTCAATGTGACGCCTGAGTGGAGGTCAAGTTGCCGGTCCATACAGTCTTCTTGTTTTTTAGCGACAGTGAAAGGGAGGTGGCCGATGGGGTGCTCACGAGTAGTTCGCCGGGATAAAGCCCCTGACAGAATTGACCACCATTGACCGAGGGCTTGAACGTGTAGTGACTGCCATCTTTATCCGCTTCGAGAAAGCTTGCATCGACGCCGCAGTTGAATGGTTCATCGAAATGCAGGCTGACGAACTTCGGGCTGAAGTTGGCGTCGACATGTACGCGAGCTGTGACGGAACGCATGACGCCACCCCATGTGCCGGCTGGCGCCGGTGCTTGTTGCGATAACACGTTGCCGCAGACGCAAAGCAGCAGTGCGGCGACGATGGCATGGGACTTTCGGTTGAAGCGGAACATGGGAATCTCCTGGTGTGTTGGCTAGTGGTGGATAAAGGCAATAAGCAAGACAGTTAAGATCACGAGTACGACAATCAGGCTGACTAACAGAGCTACCTTCGACCAATGGAAGGAAGCCTTTTTCAACTGAAGCCCGGCACCAAGGCGTTCGACCAAAGCCGCTTCAAACGCGGGGGATAGACTCAAATGTTTGATACGTTGCATGGCTCAGTTTCCAGAGGCTCGTGCAATGGGCGGCATGGTGAGAAACTGTCCATCGATTTCTATCTGCGGCTGCCATCCATTCGCAGACAGATACGAGATGCGCACATGATGCTGCGGCCTGCGCAACAGCCAGAAAAGGCGAGGTCTGCCCAGCGACATGGTTAGCTCGCGTACCGTCTGGCCGCGCAGCTTGCGAAAATGTATGGTGCAGTCGAACTCGATCGACATCATCGCGATGCTCGGGGTACGCCGGTCACGGAAAAGGTTTAGCGGTATCGCCATAGGTGAGCAAGGCGCGTTGGCAGCGGGGCTTTCGGGTATGTCTACGCGCAAGACATGCTCGCTCGAGTCAGGCAGTTTTCCGGTCGCTGCGAAGAGCGCTTCGCGACGCCGGCGGATAGCTGCATTGGCGCCAATAATCGCGTCTTGCACTGAACAGAGCAGCGTATCGAGCGTACATGTCGTCATGACGTGCCCTCAGTTCTCTTGTAGCCAAATGGGTTTGCGAGGAAAGCCAACGTGATAGCAGAGCCACTGCAAGACGACCTGATGCTCGCCGATCTGCAGGATCGTGAAGCTCTTTTCGATACCGACAATGGTTCCCTTCGGCGTATCGGTGAGACAACGGTTGAGTAGCGCGCGCGCTTCCTCGACCTGGGCCTCGGAGCGCATCTGGTTCGGGTTGTCGCTGCCGACTACGACACGCTTGATGTATTTGACGTCGCTGAGATCGAACATGGGATGATCCAGGTGAGGATGA
>DASZCB010000529.1:0-2251 GCA_035943575.1 Rhodanobacter sp.
CGCGCCTCCCAGCCGACATCCTCTACAGCGCCAACTGCAACACCGTGATCCAGGATGGCGTGCAGAGCTTCTTCTTCCACCCGTACCTGAACATCAGCTACCTGCAGCAAATCGTCCAGGGTTTGCAGGCGATGGGCTACACCTTCGTACCTGCAAACACCATCAAGCAGGGCTGACGGATCATGGCCGGCAGGCCGCCGATGGAACGGCGGCCTGCCTTCTGGAACATGTCGCAACCACGCCTAGTGCAGCAGAGCGTCAGCCGACAGGATGCTGACCAGAAACGCCGTCGACAACGACGTTTCATGACTTGCAAGTTGATGTACTAGTTGTTTGCGGATTCTGCGCACTGGTCATGGGCGCAGGCGAAATCGACTTCGGCACCCCGGCCTACAGTGATGTTGATGTTCGAGCGGGTGTCGACGGCGTTTCCATCCTTCTCCAACGCCACCGTGTAAACCCCCATAGGCAGCGAGCCGATGGTGTAGTGACCTTTGTCATTGGCTTTGGAATGACGATGGGTTCCGGACGTGCTGTGCGCCGTGACGGTTTGACCTGCCGGCGCCGAACCAAAAACGCTGCCGGTGGTTGCTTGCGCATGAACGGCAATGCAGCCCACCGCGCCATAGATACCAAGAACGGCTGCAATGCCCGTGCCCCATGCGGAAAAGCTCGCGCGGCGCTTGGAATGGTTGATCTCGTGGTGCCTGTTGGTTTTCATGGAACTCCCTGATTTCATCCGTGACAATTGTGGTGAATTGGAGCCGTCGACCGTTCGACGAGCTGCTCGTTTGCAAGGTGGTTTTTCGGGCAGCTCAGGTTGTATTGCCATGACCCAGCGGCATGCCTCTGCATGCTCACGCTGGAATCACGATCCCCAGTGACATGCGCCTGTTTACCAAGCCCCTGTGCCGCCCTGCCCGGCATCCTCGACCTTAAAGCCCCATGTCGATTCGCCACAAGCAGCCTATGCTGCCCCGGGCCGTCGGCCGAAGGGCCAAAGGTCATGGATCAGAACAGCGTGGTCGCTAGAACGAAAGCACGCGCCAGTCGCAATTCGATGACAGTTCGTTTCCCTGATGATCATTTCAAGTCGATGCGTATAGCCCTATCTTGCTCGCCATGCGCCGGCTGGTGCGAAACAGCAACAGGAGAACCATCGTGATTGAACGCAGACCTTTCAACAGCCTGGGTGGAGCCGACCACGGCTGGCTCAAGGCGAAACATCATTTCTCGTTTGCCAGCTACAACGACCCCAACCGCATGGGCTGGGGTGCGCTGCGCGTGTGGAACGACGACACCATTGCGCCGCAGAGCGGCTTTCCGCCGCATCCGCACGCGAACATGGAGATCATCACCTACGTGCGCGAGGGTGCGATCACCCATCGCGACAACCTCGGCAATGAAGGCCGCACCGAAGCCGGCGACGTACAGGTGATGAGTGCCGGCAGTGGTGTCACCCACTCCGAATACAACGTGGAATCGGGCACCACGCGCATCTTCCAGATCTGGATCATTCCCGACGAAAGCGGCCAGCCGCCATCATGGGGCGCAAGACCCTTCCCGAAGGGCGAACGTTCGGGCCGCTTCGTGGCGTTGGCCAGCGGCTTCAAGGAAGACACCGAAGCACTGCCCCTGCGTACCGATGCACGCGTGCTCGGCGCCACTCTCAAGGCCGGCGACACAGTCGAATACGAATTCGGCGCCGGCCGCTACGGCTATCTGGTGCCGTCCACCGGATCGGTGGAGCTCAACGGTATCCGGCTCGACACCCGCGACGGCGCGGCGATCCGCGACGAGGCAGTGCTGCACATCACGGCGATCGAGGATGCGGAGTTGGTACTGGTCGATACGGCCGCATAATCAGGTGCTGCCACCACGCGATTGCGGAGTACGCCATGCCCACCATGCAGGCCATCGAGATCACCCATCCTGGCGACGCGAAGGTGCTGCAGCTGACGCAGCGCCCGATCCCACAACCGGGGCCGGGCGAGGTGCTGATCAAGGTGGCGGCGTCCGGCGTGAACCGGCCGGATGTGTTCCAGCGGCAAGGCCACTACGCGCCGCCGCCCGGCGCGTCCGACCTGCCCGGCCTGGAAGTGGCCGGTGAACTGGTGGATGGTGATTTCGACGGCGACAACCCGTTCGGCCTCAGGCGTGGCGATGCCGTATGCGCCCTGCTTGCCGGTGGCGGCTATGCGGAATACGCGGTGGTGCCGCTGGTGCAGTGCCTGCCAGTGCCGCGTGGACT
>DASZCB010000530.1:0-2847 GCA_035943575.1 Rhodanobacter sp.
GCCGTTTTATGCCGAGTCCGGCGGCCAGGTGGGCGATACCGGCGAGCTGCGCAGTGCTGCGGGTCGCTTCGAGGTCGATGACACCTTGAAGATGGGCGGCGTGTTCTTCGGCCATGCAGGTCGCTGGCAGGGCGCGCAACCGCTGTGCACTGGTGATGTCGTCGAGGCCAGCGTGGATACCTCGCGTCGCCAGGCTATCGTGCTCAATCATTCGGCAACTCATCTGCTGCATGCGGCCTTGCGCAAGGTGCTGGGTGATCATGTGGCGCAGAAGGGGTCACTGGTGGCGCCAGAGCGTCTGCGTTTCGACTTCTCGCATTTCAAGCCGATGAGTAATGATGAGCTGACGCAGGTCGAGGCGATGGTGAATGCCGAAGTGCGCCGCAACGTGGCCGCCGAAGTGCACAACATGGGCTACGACCAGGCGATCGAGTTCGGTGCGATGGCACTGTTTGGCGAGAAGTACGGCGACGAAGTGCGTGTGCTGAAGATGGGTGACTTTTCCACCGAGCTGTGTGGCGGCACCCATGTCGGCCGCACCGGCGATATCGGCTTGTTCAAGATCGTCAGCCAGTCTGGTGTGGCTTCCGGTGTGCGCCGTATCGAAGCGGTCACCGGCGCTGGTGCGCTGACGTATGTCGCGGATGAGGAGCATCGCCTGAGCGAGCTCTCACAGCTGCTCTCCAGTAGCGGTGACGACGCGGTCGAAAAGCTGCTCCAACTGCTCGACAAGCAGAAAAAACTCGAGCGGGAACTGGACTCGCTGCGCAGCAAGGCAGCCGGCTCCGCTACCGCCGACCTGGCCGGTTCTGCGAAGGACGTCGATGGCATCAAGGTGGTGGCCGCGCGACTGGAAGGTCTCGATGCGAAATCGCTGCGCGACAGCGTGGATCAACTCAAGCAACAGCTCGGCGATTGCGTGGTTCTGCTGGCCGGAGCAGCCGATGGCCGCGTCTCGCTGATCGCTGGCGTGCACGGCAAGGCGCTCGGTCGGATCAAGGCGGGTAGCGTAGTGGCGCATGTCGCCGCGCAGATCGACGGCAAAGGTGGCGGTCGTCCGGATATGGCTCAAGGCGGTGGATCGGATACCCCGAATCTGCCTGCCGTTCTGGCCGCGTTGGCGGACTGGGTTTCAGCCCAGTAAGTCGGCGTAGATGCAACATGAACATGCCGATTGTCATGATCAGGACGCATTGCACAGGGGAATCAGGCTCAGTTACTATCGGACAAGTGTCGGCGCGATCGGTAACGGTGGTGTCGCCAGTCAGGACGCTCAGGAGTGTTTTGGCTGTGAGCCGGGAAGGCGGTAGGGCCTTCGATGGATCAATCGTCGAACTGTAGATTGACGGACGCTCAGGGGTGAGGCACCGTCGATCCGCAGGCCTGTGACCAACAGCATTTATGGAGAGTAGCAATCATGTTGATTCTGACCCGCAGGGTCGGTGAAACCCTGATGATCGGCGACGAGGTGACCGTTACCGTTCTTGGCGTGAAAGGCAATCAGGTGCGTATCGGCATCAATGCCCCGAAGACTGTTGCCGTCCACCGTGAAGAAATCTATCAGCGGATCAAGGGCGAACACGAAGCAGGCAGTACGCCCGACGAGTCCACCGAACACTGATCACGAATTAAGCCTTTACCTTGACCTCGCCGGTCAGTATCCTTGCCGGCTCCGCAGCGATGCGGGAAAAACCCGGAGAGATGCCCGAGTGGCCGAAGGGGCTCCCCTGCTAAGGGAGTATAGGGTCAAAAGCCTTATCGAGGGTTCGAATCCCTCTCTCTCCGCCAGATACGCAAAGCGCCCCGAAAGGGGCGTTTTGCGTATCTGGCGGAGAGACGGAGGTGGACGAACCCTCCCGGGTTCGACGAATTTGTCAGGAACAAATTCGGACAGCCGAACGGCTGGCCCCGGAGCGCATGGCGCGGAGGGGTGAGGGCCAAGGATGGGCCGAACAATCCCCCCTGATGCCACCAGAACATTGCGAACAGTGCGTGCTTCTACTGAACCGCCAATCCACGCAGTTCGACGCCATCGCTGTCCACCCGCAACACCGAACCGTGCTCATACCAGTCGCCCAGCACGATCCTCTCGGCTGCCTTCCCCTCCAGCGCGAACGCATGCACCGCCGGGCGATGCGTATGTCCATGGATCAGTCGGGTCACCCCCGCCTTGCGCATGGCTTCGGTCACGGCGCCAGCGTTGACGTCCATGATGCTTTCCATGGTGCTTCCGGTATGCGCCTTGCTGTCTTCCCGTGCCTTGGCGGCGAACGCGCGACGTGCCTCCAGCGGCATCGACAGGATCTGCGCCTGCCATTGCGGCGTGCGTACCTGCTGGCGCACGGACTGGTAGGCGAGGTCGTCGGTGCACAGCACATCGCCGTGCATCAGCAGGGTCGGGCGACCATGAATGTCGTGCACGATGCCGTCGTCGAGCAGGGTCAGGCCGGCACGCTGGGCGAATGCCTCGCCCAGCAGGAAGTCGCGGTTGCCGACCATGAAGTACACCGGTACGCCGGCATCGCGCACGGCGCGGGTGGTAGCGGCGATGCGTTGCGGCAGCTCGGCGTCGTCGTCGTCACCGATCCATGCCTCGACCAGATCGCCGAGGATGTACAGCGCGTCGGCGTGACGGACTTCGTCGCTGGCCAGATAGTTTTCGAACAGCTCGGTGATCTGCGGCCGGCTCGGATCCAGGTGCAGGTCGGAGATGAACAGCGTGGTCATCGGAGCAATCAACCCTGGCTGGCTGATTTGGTTGTTTTCTTGACCTTTTTTGCCGTCGGTATGGCGGGCGTCGATGCGGCCTTGGCAGGTGTCGCCGCGCTGATCGGTGTCGGGGTTTCC
>DASZCB010000531.1:0-4781 GCA_035943575.1 Rhodanobacter sp.
GGCATCCGTGAAAAATGAAGCCCGGGTGTGCTTGTGCGAAGGCCTCGAACTCTTCGCCATAGAGCAGCTCGGCTTCGGTGCGCGCGCCGTACAGCAGCACGACTTCACGGTCGCCTTTTGCGAGCAACTTCTCGATCTGCGGCAGCATCGCGCGATACGGGGTGACGCCGGTTCCGGTGGCAAGCAACAGGTAGCGCGGATGGACGTCCGCGTCCTGCAGGCAGAAGCGGCCGTACGGGCCGCTGGCGTCGATGACGCCGCCGTTTTCGAGGTTGCCCAGCAATTTGGTGGCCGCACCGCCATCGACATAGCTCACCGCGATTTCGATGCGCTGCACCGGCGAGCTGCCGTCGCCCACGGTCGCCACTGAGTAGCTGCGTTTGGTCGCGGTGCCGTCGTCGTAGTGGAAGTGCACTTGCAGGAACTGCCCCGGCACGAACGCCAGCGGCTGGCCGTCGGCACGCTCGAACACGAGGTGACGCACCGAGGGAACAAGCATGGTGCTGTCGACGAGGCGAAGCTGGAAATGGTCGGCCATGTAGCGGATTCCGGGAAACAGTGAGTGCACCGGCAGAGCCTGTCGGACTTGGGGTGGTCGAGGCGAAAATGCGACTGCGCGAAGACAGATTTTCGCCGATTTGCCGACCCATGGTGGTTCCATGGGTCAAGAAGCGACGGAAATATGGATCGCGTAGACGAATTTGCAGCCCGACCAAGCCAAGCCCAGCAGGCTCTCAGACCGGGCGGTGGCATCAAGCCCGCTATAATAGGTTGCTGCGAGCCACTGACCAAGCTGCAACGCGCGTCTGCCCACCGACCCTGTCGATGTTTGGCACGCCAATGCGCCTGGTTTCCCTTCGGCTTTCCACCATCTGGCGTCACCCATGACCTCCACACCCGCACTCGTCGTCGACAACCTGCGCAAGACCTACAGCAACGGCGTGGAGGCCCTGAAAGGCATCTCGCTGACGGTACAGCCCGGTGACTTCTTTGCCCTGCTCGGCCCCAACGGCGCCGGCAAATCCACCCTGATCGGCATCCTGTCCTCGCTCGTCAACTCCAGCGGCGGCGACGCGAAGGTGTTCGGCGTGTCGGTAAACAAGCAGCGCAGCGAGGCGATGCGACTGATCGGGCTGGTGCCGCAGGAGATCAATTTCAACCAGTTCGAGAAGCCGTTCGACATCTGCGTGAACGAGGCGGGTTTCTACGGCATCCCGCGGAAGATCGCCGCCGAGCGCGCGGAAAAATACCTGAAGGAGCTGCGCCTGTGGGACAAGGCGCAGATGCAGGCACGCACGCTGTCCGGCGGCATGAAACGGCGGCTGATGATCGCCCGCGCGATGATGAACGAGCCTAAGCTGCTGATCCTCGACGAGCCGACCGCCGGCGTGGACATCGAGATCCGCCGCTCGATGTGGCAATTCGTCAGCGGCATCAATGCGGCCGGTACCACGGTGATCCTCACCACGCATTACCTTGAGGAAGCCGAGTCGCTGTGCCGCAACATCGCGATCATCGACCACGGCACGATCATCGAGAACACCAGCATGAAGCGGCTGCTGGCGACGCTGGATGTGGAAACGTTCGTGCTGGATGTGGACACCTTGCCGGACCAACTGCCCAGCCTGCCCGGCGTCACCCTGCGCCGCCGCGACGAACACATGCTGGAGGCCGAGATGGCCCGCTCGCATGACCTCAACTCGCTGTTCGCGGCGCTGTCCACGCACGGCATCACGGTGACCTCGATGCGCAACAAGACCAACCGGCTGGAGGAGCTGTTCGTGCGGCTCGTGGAGAATGGTCGACAAGAGCCGGGCCACAACGGCAAGGAGCAGGCAGCATGAGCAACACCGCCGCCAACCTGGTCGCCCTCAACACCATCGTGCGCCGCGAGATCGTACGCATCGTGCGTATCTGGACGCAGACGCTGATTCCGCCGGCGATCACCATGACGCTGTACTTCGTGATCTTCGGCAAGCTGATCGGCAGCCGCATCGGCACGATCCAGGGTGGCTTCAGCTACATGCAGTACATCGTGCCCGGCCTGGTCATGATGAGCGTGATCAACAACTGCTACGCCAATATCTCCAGCTCATTCTTCGGCGCCAAGTTCAGCCGCGCGGTGGAGGAAATGCTGGTATCCCCAATGCCGAACTGGGTGATCCTGCTCGGCTACGTCACCGGCGCGGTGGCGCGTGGTCTCGTCGTCGGCATGCTGGTGCTGGTGATCGCACTGTTCTTCACCTCGCTGCACGTGGTGCATCCGCTGATCACCTTCCTGTCGGTGCTGCTCGGCGCCACGATCTTCTCGCTGGCCGGCTTCGTCAATGCGGTCTACGCGAAGAAGTTCGACGACATCGCGCTGGTACCAACCTTCATCCTCACGCCGTTGACCTATCTGGGCGGCGTGTTCTATTCGGTGAACATGCTGGGCGAACCGTGGCAGGCTATCTCGCGGGTCAACCCGATCCTGTACATGGTCAACGCATTCCGCTTCGGCGTGCTCGGCATCAGCGACGTACAGGTGGGCGTGGCGTTCGTGGTGATGCTGGGCTTCGTAGTCGCACTGTCGATCGTGGCACTGCAGTTGCTGAAGCGCGGCGTCGGGCTGCGTTCGTAAAACATGCGCGTCAACAAATACATCAGCGAAGCCGGCCTGTGCTCGCGCCGCGAGGCAGATGAGCTGCTACTCGCCGGCCGCGTCACCATCAACGGTGACGTGGTCAGCACCGGCGCCAAGGCACTGGACGGTGACGAGGTGCGCGTGGACGGCGAGATCGTGCGTGCACGTACGCTGGCGCCCACGGCGGCAGCCAAGAAGGCTGTCTATATCGCGTTGAACAAGCCGGCCGGCATCACCTGTACTACCGAGAAGGACGTCGATGGCAACATCATTGACTTCATCGATCATCCGCAGCGGATCTTTCCGATCGGGAGACTGGATAAAGACTCCGAGGGATTGATCCTGCTCACCAGCAACGGCGACATCGTCAACGAGATCCTGCGTTCGGAGAACCACCACGAGAAGGAATACCTGGTCGGCGTGAACAAGGCTGTCACCGACGAATTTCTCGCCGGCATGGCCAAGGGTGTGCGCATCCACAACCAGATGACCCAGCCTTGCCGCGTACGCCGGATCGCCAAGTTCGGCTTTTCGATCGTGCTGACCCAGGGCCTGAACCGGCAGATCCGCCTGATGGCCGCCGCGTTCGGCTACCGCGTGACCCAGCTGCGCCGCGTTCGCATCGTCAACGTCAAGCTCGCCCACCTGAAGGTCGGCCACTGGCGCAATCTCACCGAGGCGGAGTTGAAGGGGTTGCTGCCGGGACGCACGCAGTGGTGAGCCGCTCCACGGAGTCCTGCTACGCCGCTGGCAGGCTCTGCAGATCCCAGCGCGGATAAACCTGCACCGAGGCGTCCTGGTGCTGACCGCTGGCAAGCCGGATCGCCCCAGCCAGCGCGATCATCGCGCCATTGTCGGTGCAGAAGTCCAGCCGCGGAAAATACACCTGAAAACCGTCCTTCGCGCCGGCCGTGGCCAGTTCGCTGCGCAGTCTTCGGTTCGCGCCGACACCGCCGGCGATCACCAGCCGCTGCGCACCGCTGGCCTGCAAGGCACGACGGCACTTGATGATCAGCGTGTCGACGATCGCCTCCTCGAACGCACGGGCTATGTCGGCGCGGGTCTGGTCGCTCTGATCCGACTTCTGCCACGCCAGCAGCACCTGGGTCTTCAGCCCGGAGAAACTGAAATCCAGTCCGGGTCGGTCGGTCATCGGGCGGGAGAAGCGGAACGCGCCAGCGCGGCCCTGTTCGGCCAGTTTCGCCAGCGCCGGACCGCCAGGGTACGGCAAGCCCATCAGCTTGGCGGTCTTGTCGAAGGCTTCGCCGGCGGCATCGTCCAGGGTGTCACCCAGTATCGTGTAGTGGCCGATCGCCTTGACCTCGACCAGCATCGAATGGCCACCGGACACCAAAAGCGCCACGAACGGCGGCGCGGGCGGGTTGTCCTCCAGCAGCGGCGCCAGCAGATGACCTTCCATGTGATGCACCCCGATCGCCGGTACGCCCAGTGCCCAGGCCAGTGCGCGCCCGGCGGAGGCGCCGACCAGCAGCGCGCCGACCAAGCCGGGGCCGGCGGTATAGGCCACCCCGCCCAGGTCCTGCACGGTCAGCCCGGCCTCGGCAAGCGCCTCGCGGATCAGCGGCAGCAGCTTGCGCACGTGGTCGCGGCTGGCCAGTTCCGGCACTACACCGCCGTAGTCGGCATGCAGCTTGATCTGGCTGTACAGGGTGTGCGCCAGCAGCCCCCGACCCGGCGCATCCGGCTCCCAGCGCAGCAGCGCCACGCCGGTTTCGTCGCAGGAGGTTTCGATGCCCAGCACAGGCTTTGAAAATTCTGTGGTATCCACGGTATAATTCGCGGCTCGCCCTATTTGACAGTCCCGTACATGCGGGCAGATTACCACTCGGAGTTTCCATGCCCAACGTAAAAGTTCGCGAGAACGAGCCGTTCGAGATTGCACTGCGTCGTTTCAAGCGTACCTGCGAGAAGGCCGGTGTCCTGGCTGAAACGCGCAAGCGTGAGTTCTATGAGAAGCCGACCCAGGAGCGCAAGCGCAAGCGCGCTGCCGCGGTGAAGCGTCACCTGCGTCGTCTGTCGCGTGACGTTTCGCGCAAAGTCCGTCTGTACTGAGTTTCCCCGATCCGCCGTCTCGCGGTGGATCATGTAGCGCCCCGGCGCTGCGCACAACAGGAAACACGGTCGGCGCGGGTTCTCG
>DASZCB010000532.1:0-2186 GCA_035943575.1 Rhodanobacter sp.
CATGGTGGAGCGCGCGAACCAGACGCAGCCGGCCAGCGCCGCGCCTGCGAAGAACGGAATGCGCCAGCCCCAGGCGTCGAGGTGGGTGGTGCTCATCGCGCCGACCGTCAGTGCCGCGATCGCCACGGCGAACAGCGCGCCGACCTCGCTGGCGGCGGCTGCCAACGAGGTGATCAATCCGCGTCGATCCTCGCGCGCGCCTTCCAGCAGGTAGGCGACCACGCCCGTATATTCGCCGCCGACCGAGAACGCCATGAAGCAGCGCAGCAGAAGCAGGAGCCCGCCCGCCGCAGGCCCGGTCGCGGCATAGTCGGGCAGCAACGCCGTCGCGAGCATCGCCAGCGTCATCAGCATCATCGACAGCATCAGCGTGCGCTGCCGCCCGATACGGTCGCCGATATGGCCGAACACCATCGCGCCCAGCGGCCGCATGCCATAGGAAATGGCGAACCCGGCGAGCGTGGCCAGCAGCGAATTGTCGCCGCCACCGAAGAACACCCGCGACAGCACCGTGGCGAAATACAGGTAGAGCGTGAAGTCGTACCATTCCACCACCGTCGACAGCGCCGCGACCACCATGGAGCCACGCGAGACTTCAGGAGCGCTGTGCTTTTCGGTCGAGGTCATGCAGGCGGGTTGCCGGAAGCGAAGAGGTATCAGGGACAGTACCTGACGCAGCCACGGTGATGGCGATGCAGGATCAGCGCAGCGGTTCTGTCGCCGTGTCACCTTTGCACGGGATTGGCTTGCCGTCCTTGCCGGCAACTTGCGTAAAGCTCGAACCGCTGCGGTTGATGACGATGCCGCCAACGCACTGCTGGTTTCGGTCCAGCCGGTAACTTGCCTGTACGCGAAGCTCTTCCTGCCGCTGCCTGTCCATGCGTACGGCCTGCTCTGCCTGATACTGCCGAGCCTGCTCATTCACCTGCTGGTACGTGTCGGACAAGTCCTCACGTTGCTGCTTCAGATTGGCCGCGAGTTGTGCCTGGTGTTGCTGGGCATGCGCTTTGGCTTGTTGTGCATCCATCTCGGCGGCGCGAGCGGAATCGCGCGTGATCTCATCAGCGTGGCGCGCCGCGAGGTACTGGGAAAGTCCATTCCAGGCAAACACGGCGACGATCAAACTCGCCACGCCGGCCCCGATTTTCCATGACAATGGCATGGCCATAACACTCAACCCCCAGCAAGACTGTGGAAAATCCCGCACCATCCGTATCCCGACGCAACCTCGTCGGGAGCCGGTTGACGGAGTCTAGCAGGGCGGTGAAAAGCACCCTGCCAAGTGAGCCACAGATGGCTCGCCGCGATAACGTCGAAACGAGTCGGGCCTGGTCACGCTTCGACGGCCAGAAATTCTCGTGCAAGGCGCCGACGAGCTCGGGTGTTTCTATCTTGCGTGAATTTGTGCCGAAATTCGCATCCAAATCGCCTTAATTCCTCAAGACGGCGCGGTCCTTACGGCACAAGCTGGTGCCGCTGACGCCGTTTTTGACCCTTCATCCGAGACATTTGAGTGACTGACGCAGGCATGGGAGCGCTGTTGGGCGCGTCCGTGATTTGTTGGGGTGCCGAAAGCGACAGATGGGGATGGATATAGCAAGGTGATCGCAAGCCACGCAGGTCGAGAACCGGCGCGCAGTCTTGTACCTCGTGCCGAAACAATCAGAGAGAAGAAACATGGTCTACGAGCTGTGAAGCGGAGTCGCACGCGATTTTTTTGATAAACACGGGTTTGGCAAAAAGACGCGGGTTGATTTTATCACTGTATTTTCCACATCCGACCACGTTGAGAAACGCGTTTCGAGACAAGAAGCCTTATGGCGCGGATAGTCGCTTAGGCGCCCGTAGAGCGGTGTCAGTTCAGTCCGATACACGCCAGACATAGGATGAATGCTGCAGGAAGTGATCAATCGCACAGAAAGGTCCGAGACATTAGCTTTGAATCACTTCAAGCGATATCGTCTGGATATTTATCGATCTGCGATGCAATCCATTTTTATGATGCAGAATAAATCTTCATCAATCTTCCGCTGAGAGGGAATGACCGATAGTCAGGGGATGGCGCTAAACCACGACTCCAATCGAGTCTTTAGTGAGGGCACATCATGACCAAGCTGGACCAAATCCACTGGCGCGACGCATTCCTGTCAATCATCGCCCCGAACGAAGTTCTTCAGGCAATGTTC